>CAYGQI010000157.1:0-1777 GCA_964351925.1 uncultured Anaerolineales bacterium
CCTGGTATCAGCCATTTCACTGCGGACCCGAACCTGGGACCAAAGCGCACGTAAGCCTCTCCTGACCCAGCAACATTATAGCCCGCGGGCAAAGTGAAGTCAATCGATTTCGGCGACCCCTGCTTCGCGTGCCAGCAAACCTGCGAAGAACCAATGGTGGAAGGTCAACGGCGGTGCTACAATCTGCCCGACTGTCACCGCCCGGTCAGGGTGACCAGGGTCTCAGCGAGAGAGGCTGGCCATTGCAGAAACTCACCTACAAGGGAATCGCCCTGCTCTACCTCCCCCTGGCTGCCAGCTGGGCACTGATGCTTATGGAGGCGCCCCTGGTCAACGCCTTCCTGGCCAGAGGAGTGGATCCAGAGCTCTCCCTCGCTGCGTATGGAATAGCCCTGAGCATCATCCTGGTGGTCGAAGCCCCTGTCCTGATGATTCTGGAGTTGAGTATCGCCAGGTCCAGGAACATAGCGGCTTTTCACCAGATACGGCGATTCTATGTTCTCGTCGGCGTGGCCATCACCGCTCTGGGTCTTCTCCTCTTCTATACCCCGCTCTGTCGGATTCTCCTCTGCGATCTCATGAGTATCCCACCCAGGATAGCGGAGGCCACGGTCCCTGCACTGCGCGTGCTTGTATGGTGGCCTTTTCCCATCGGCTGGCGACGCCTCTATCAGGGAGTACTCGTCAACGACGGACGCACCAGGATCATCAGCATAGCGACCGCGATTCGACTGGTCGTACTCCTCGCTTTGCTGGCAGCTGGGCAGTCTCTCGGCACCGTACCCGGCGCCATCCTGGGCTCCATCACCATGGTATTGGCCGCCGCTATCGAGGCTGGCATCATCCATTGGGCAGCGATCACAACTGTTGAGGGGAGCCTGTCAAGAAAGCGGGCGGATGCAGAAACTATCACCCTTCGCTACCTCTGGTTTTTCTACCTCCCCCTGGCCATCACCTCGGTGCTGCGCCAAGGCATACGCCCGCTGACAAGCGCGGGCATAGCGGCGGCACCGATGGCCGAGCTATCGCTCGCCGCCTGGCCCGTAGCCTTCAGCCTGGCAAGCGTCTTCTGGGGCCCGACCATGGGCCTACAGCAAGTCACCGTCGCATTGACCACCGACAAGGACTCCTGGCACACCGTGAGTCGTTTTGTACTGGCCGTCGGACTCCTGCTCACCTTAGCCCTGGCCCTCATTTCCTTCACGCCGCTTCTGTGGGTGGTTCTCGGCCCTCTCTTCGGGCTATCGGACGCCGTCGCGGCGCTGGCCGCCCCCGCCGTCAGGATCCAGGTCCTGCTGCCTCTAGCCTACACCTTTCACGCCCTCTTTACCGGCCTCTTGGTGAAGCAAGCTCGCACCACCACGGTGCGGACGGCCAAGATGGTCAACATAGGAGTCGTGGCGCTGACGCTCTACGGCGGACTAGTCTATGCTGGGCTGTGGGGCTCCGTGCTAGGCGCTGTCGCCATCTCCTCAGGATCCCTGGCGGAGGCCGCCTGGCTATACTGGCGCAGCAGACCGGTGATCGAGCTAGTGGCCGGAATCAGCCACGTTGACACCTCCACATAGGCGCCACCAGCCTGGCCGCGAAGACCTCAACCCACCCGCGAGGCTCCGCCGCCATCTTCTCGTGCACCCCGAAGCAGTGTATAATAGTTGCACAGCATGAGCCTGAGACTTTTCCTCGACAAGGCAAGACAGGAACACCGACTCACCGTCATCACCGACGAGGTCGACCCTGACCTGGAGATGGCCAGGATCATCAACACGTTGGAGGG
>CAYGQI010000157.1:1877-4340 GCA_964351925.1 uncultured Anaerolineales bacterium
TCTGCATCGGCAATTCCCTGCCAGTCCTGCTTGCCGCAGCCACCTCTGCCTCCCCCGGCGTTGACGAGTTCAGCATTGCCAACGCTCTGCGACCGACGCCCCTGGTGAAGTGCCTCACCGTGGACCTGGAGGTTCCTGCCGAGACGGAGATCGTGCTGGAGGGACACATCACCCAGGCCACGGTCCCGGAAGGTCCGTTTCTCGATCTCACAGGGACGATGGATATCGTGCGGGAGGGTCCCATCGTGGAGATCTCCTGCATTACCCACCGCCGCGACGCCATCTACCAGGCCCTTCTTCCAGGCGGGCAGGAGCACAAGCTCCTCATGGGCTTGCCTCGAGAGCCTACGATCTACGCCGAGGTGAGCAAGGTCTGTCACTGCCTGAACGTGCTCCTCACACCCGGGGCGGGCACCTGGTTGCACGGAGTGGTGCAGATTCAGAAGCGGGGCGCGGACGACGGACGCCGGGCCATCGAGGCGGCGTTTCGTGGCCACCCCTCCATGAAGCACGTGGTCGTGGTGGACGACGACATCGACATCTACGACCCCCTCGATGTGGAATGGGCCATCGCCACCAGGTTCCAGGCCGACCGGGACTTGATGGTCCTAGAGAATGAGCCGAGTAGCTCTCTCGACCCATCGGCCACACACGCGCCCGGGGAGAAGACCCGAACGACGAAGATGGGCCTCGACGCTACCATCCCCTGGCGCAAGCCCAACGGAGAACCGCGCTCGGAGGAGGAGAGAGCGGCTTTCCACAGGATCAGATACCAAGAGTAGGGACCGCCCGTGCGCCTGAACGACGAGGAACGAGCCATGCTGTCGGGGCGTGAAGGCCCCGCTGCCCAGAAGGCCATAGAGATCGTGGCTGCCCTGGGGGAGATCTACGGGGCAGAGGACCTGGTGCCCGTGGTCAGTGCCCAGGTGGCTGGCGTGAGCTACGGCAACCTGGGAGAGGCGGGTCTGGAGTTCCTTCGTGCCTGGGCAGATGAGGGGGCTCGCGTGGTGGTTCCCACCACCCTCAACCCCGCAGGGATGGACCTGCAAGCGTGGCGGGAGCTGGGCATTCCCGAAGAGTACGCTCGCCGTCAACTGGAAGTGATCGAGGTCTACCGCGCCATGGGCATCAACATCAGTTGTTCCTGCACGCCCTATCTGGCAGGAAACGTCCCCGGTTTCGGGCAGCACATCGCGTGGAGCGAATCCTCGGCGGTGAGCTACGCCAACTCTGTGCTCGGCGCGCGCACCAATCGGGAAGGCGGCCCGAGCGCCCTGGCCGCTGCCATCACGGGCCGCACCGCCAGGTACGGGCTCCATTTGGACCATAACCGACAAGGGCATCTCGTCGTAGAAGTCCGTTGTGCCCTGCATTCGCCCACCGACTTCAGCGCCCTGGGATACATGGTGGGCCAGATGGCGACCGACAGAGTGCCTTACTTCCGATTGAACTCCGGGCCAGAGCCGGGCCTGGACGAACTGAAGGCGCTGGGGGCTGCCATGGCGGCCAGCGGAGCCGTGGCCCTCTACCACGTGGAAGGTCTCACGCCTGAGGCGCGCTCCTGCAACATGCTGGCCAGTGGCGCCACCGTCATCACCATTGACTCCCTCGCTGAAGGCTACCAGGCGCTGGACGGCACGAGCCGAGACATTGACCTGGTATGGATCGGGTGTCCCCACGCCTCGCTGGCCGAGATCGAGCACACGGCTGATTTACTCCATGGCGCACAGATCGAAGCAGAGCTGTGGGTCACCGCGGCCCGAGAAGTGCTCGAAACAGCCAGCGCCAGAGGATTGACCGGCCGGATAGAGGCCTGCGGCGGCAGAGTGGTCGCCGACGCCTGCCTGATCGGCGCTCCTCTGGGCGAGATGGGTCTCAAAAACGTCGCCACGAACTCCAGCAAGGGTGCCTTCTATCTCCGCGATCATTCTCATCTGCAAGTCAGGTTCGGATCTCTGGCTCAATGCGTCGAGGCCGCCATCAGGGGGAGGTGGCCAGGATGAAGATGCACGGTAGAGTGATCAGACACGGCCAGGCGGAGGGAGAGGCGCTGGTCTCCCAACAACCCATAGGGTTTTTTGGCGGAGTGGACGCGGAGACGGGATTGATTGTGGAGTCTGGTCACGAACTGGAGGGAGAGTCCATCAGCGGCAGGATTCTGGTCTTCCCTCGGGGCAAAGGCAGCACCGTTGGCTCCTACACTCTCTACCGCCTTGCCAGGAAGGGCCTGGCGCCCGCCGGTATCATCAACGCCCAGAGCGAGGCCATCGTAGCCGTCGGAGCCATTATTGCCGACATCCCTATGGTAGATTGTATAGACATCTCTCGCCTTGAGACGGGTGACACGGTGTCCATTGAAGACAATACGGTCGAGGTCACTGCGCGAGGCGCTGTGCGCTGAGCTCTCGCGCTGCAACCGAGAGAGAGCGTCCACAACATGGAAGTGCTGGACGCACTTGCGGA
>CAYGQI010000158.1:0-2011 GCA_964351925.1 uncultured Anaerolineales bacterium
CCTACAGTTGCTGCGGACAGGTGCCGTGGAGGCACCTGGTACGGCTCAGTACGTGGATGGAGGTGGCTTTCGCGTCGTTCTGGGTAGAGGGCTGCCCCGCTGGGCTTGAAACGGGCCTCTCTGTGTGCTACAATCTTGGTTACGAGGAGTTCTATGTCCGATGACGTGTTGTTAACCCCAGAGGGGAGGGCAAGGCTTGAGGCCGAACTGGACCATCTGCGCTCTGTCAAGCGACCCCAGATCGCGGATCAGCTGCGCGAGTCTGTTGATGGGGGGGATCTCACCGAGAATATCGGCTACGAGGATGCCAAGCACGAACAGTCCTTCGTGGAGGGACGAATCCTGACCTTGGAGGCCCTGCTCCACAGAGCGGTAGTCGTGGAGTGGGACCGAGCCTCGGCGACGGTGAGCTTTGGGTCGCGGGTCACGGTCATGGAGCGAGGAGGCAGGGAAGAGAGCTTCCAGATCGTTGGCTCCGCCGAGGTCGACCCCAGCGAGGGACGCATCTCCAACGAATCTCCTCTGGGCAAGGCGCTCTTGGATCGCTCCGTCGGCGATGAGGTGGCCGTGGAAGCCCCGGATGGCGTATTGCACTTCCGGATATTGGATATCCAATGAGTGAAGACCGAGAATCAAGCGAACTCTTGCAGCAACGACGGTTGAAGTTGCAGAGGCTGAGGGAGAAGGGCGTGGAGCCCTATCCGCTGCGTGCGGAGTGCACTCATTCGGCTGCTGAGGCACTCTGGATGCTCGAGCAGTGGAAGGAAAAGGGGGAAGAGGGGGGACCTCCTCAAGTCGTCAAGGTGTGCGGGCGCATGATGAGCGTGCGGGTGATGGGTAAGGCTTCCTTCGCGCACATCGCCGATGGCAGCGGCCGCATTCAGATCTACGTGAGACTTGCTGACGATGGAGTGGACGAAGAGACCTACGATCTGTTCAAGCGGGATCTGGACATCGGTGACATTATCCAGACCGAGGGCACGCTCTTCTTCACGAGTACCGGCGAGCCCAGCCTTCGGGTGAACAAGCTGACCTTGCTGGCCAAGTCCCTCAGGCCATTGCCTGAGAAGTGGCACGGCCTGAAGGACGTGGAGACCCGCTACCGGCAGAGATACCTGGACCTTATCGTCAACGAAGAGGCGCGCCGCGTCTTCATCCTGCGCAGTCACATCGTCGCCGCCCTGCGTCGCTTCATGGATTCCCGCGGGTTCATCGAGGTGGAGACACCGGTTCTCCAACCCGTGTATGGAGGGGCGATGGCGCGACCCTTCACCACTTACTACCACGCCCTGGATCAGGAGGTATACCTGCGCATCGCCGACGAGCTCTATCTGAAGAGGCTCATCGTGGGCGGGCTGGATCGAGTCTACGAGATCTGCAAGGATTTCCGCAATGAGGGCGTCTCCTCTCATCACAATCCGGAATTCACCATGCTGGAGGCGTACCAAGCCTACGCAGACTACCATGACATGATGGCCCTGGCAGAGGGCGCCCTCCTCAGTGTGGCTCAGGAGGTGCTGGGTACAACTCAGATCACGTATCAGGGGCAAGCGATCGACCTGACCCCGCCCTGGCGCCGCCTGTCCATGCGAGATTCCATCCTGGAGCAGACGGCAATCGACATCTACGAGGCCCCGACTGTGGATGTACTGCGGCGGCAGGTAGAGGAGCGAGGGCTAGAGGTGGATCCGCAGCCCACCCGAGGGATGCTCGTGGGTGAGATCTTCAGCGAGTACGTGGAACCCAAGCTGATCCAGCCCACGTTCATCATCGACTTTCCCGTGGAGATATCACCATTGGCGAAGAAGAAGCGGGACAACCCGGACTTGGTGGAGCGGTTTGAGTTGTTCATCGGCGGCCTGGAGATGGGCAATGCCTTCAGCGAGCTGAACGACCCCATCGACCAGAGAGAGCGGTTTCTCGATCACGCGAAGCAACGCGAGGCTGGCGACGAGGAGTCCCACCCCATGGACGAGGAGTATGTCCGAGCTCTGGAATACGGCATGCCCCC
>CAYGQI010000158.1:2111-4324 GCA_964351925.1 uncultured Anaerolineales bacterium
GGAGGGCCTCAAGACGACGTAGAGGTAAGGATGACCACGGGCTCTGGTTCGAGCGGAACGAGGTCCTTCCACTCCTGGCACTTCTTCTTGGCAAGTTCTGGGCCCCATTTCTCCAGGACCCGTTCGCCGGAGCATATGGAGTCCACAAATGCTCGATACCTCAGCGTTTTCCCCCCGCCGGCAGTGATGAAGTCCAGTGTCGCCATGGTGGCCAGACACTTGGAGAAGCTGAGGCCGAAGGTCTCGGCCAGGACCGGTTCGATCTGCGTTTCTATGGCGGTCTCTACGTCCATCTCGTCTCCCTGCAGCTAAGCGGGAATCTCTGCGACGACGGTGGTTCCGGCGCCGGGCTGAGAGTGCACTTCCACCGTTCCGCCGGCGAGGTGTGCCCGCTCCAGCATGCCGGTGAGGCCCAGCTTGCCGGTCTCCACGAGGTCATCCGTCCTTGTTGGCACCCTGAAGCCCCGACCGTTGTCGGAGACCTTGATGCGCACCACACCGTCCCCGAACTCGACCGTGGTGACCACCTTGGTGGCTGCGGAGTGTTTTCTGACGTTGGTGAGTGCCTCTTGGGTGATGCGGAAGAGCACCAACTCCACCTCTGGCGAGAGGCGCCGCTTTTCTCCGATGACCTCCAGGTCGGCCTCGACGTGGTCGCCTGTGGACATCCTGGTCGTCACAGCTTCCAGGGTCGGGAGCAGACCCAGGTCATCGAGGGTGGATGGTCGGAGGTCTTGGCTGAAGCGACGTACGTCTTGCGATATCTGCGCGGTGATTTGACGCAACGCCAGCAGTCGCTGTTTGGTGCGCTCCGGGTCTCCATCAGTGGCGCTGAGCAGTGCATCCAGTTGTCGCGACAGGGCCACCAGACTCTGGGCGGTGTCATCGTGCAGCTCGCGCGCTATCCGCTTACGTTCTTCTTCTTGTGCGGTGAGGATCTGTCTGGCATACGAGCGCATCGCCTCGTAGAGACGTGCGTTCTCTATGGCAACAGCCGCCTGGCGTGCCACGGAGGAGAGGACGGCTACATCGCGGTCTGAGAAGTCCCTCCTGGCTGCGACGGTTATGATCCCCAGAGCTCCAAACACTTTTCCTGAGGTGGCGATGGGGACAGCGATCACGCTCTTGATGCCGCCCTTGACGAAAGCCTCGACTCTGGCCGGATATGCGGGGTAGTCGTCGATCACCGTGGGGGAGCCACTTGCTATGACCTGTCCGGCCAATCCCTGGCCTAGGGGCACAGTGACCTGCATCAGTTCCTCTGGCAGGTTGTGTATATGGGGATAGCGGATCACACCCTTTGCTTCGTCCAGCAGCGCGATGACCCCGGCGTCGGCATCCACCAGTTTCTCAGCTATCTGCACTACCTTGGACAAGACCTTGTCGAGTTCGATCTCCGAGGTGATCCCTTCAGCTATCTCACCGAGACGCCTCTCGCGTTCCAGTTGTCGAGTCACGTTGCGGTGGAGTCTGGCGTTTTCCGCAGCCACGCCGATCTCGGAGGCGATGGCCGTGAGCAGCTCCAGCTCCTCGGGGGCAAAGCGGTGTTCTCGACTGTTGCCCACGACGATGGCGCCCAACGGCCTGCCCTTCGATTTCAAGGGAAGGCCGATCTGGCTGCGCAGAGCGGGATCGGTGACCAAGGCTCTGGCGAGCCTGAGGCCGGTTTCGCTCTGCGTCAGACCAGGGGGCAATCCACGGTGAGCGGCGAGAATGAGATCATCGTGTCTGTCGTCGAGGATGAAGATGGCACCTGCCTCGAAGCCCGTCACCTCCAGCACCGCGTCCAAGGCCTCGCCGAGCATTCTCCTCAGTTCAAGAGATCCCGTCAAGACGACGGAAACGGCGTTGAGAGCCTGTAACCGGGTGGTGGCCTTCTCGCGCAGTATCTCCTGGCTCTGCTTTATCCAGGCGAGCCAGATGGTGAGGCCGCCCACCAGGGTGACGGCCACCGTCTCCAGGAACGCATCGGCTGGGTACTCACTGAGCAGAAGAACGCGGGGCAGCATGATGAGGAAGGCGGCTGCCAGTACCGCCAGGCCGACTGTGGGGCCCAGGGCGAAGGCTGCGTACCCTATGGGCAGGATGAGGAGGACTCGTTCGGTGGCGTGACGAGTGAGTTCCGTTTGACCGTGTATGGGGAAGGGCAGCGTGCGCAGTTGGGCACTATAGTGGAGTAATACACCGCTGAGGAGCATGGCGATGACCAGCCA
>CAYGQI010000159.1:0-1732 GCA_964351925.1 uncultured Anaerolineales bacterium
AAGCCAGGGGATGCCCTGGTCGAGAACGACCTCGCCGAACAACTCGGCATCAGCAAGACTCCCGTGAGAGCAGCCCTGCAAGAACTGGAGCGGGAAGGCCTGGTCACCAAGGTCCTCTACAAGGGAACCTACGTGCGAGAGATCACTCCGCGGGACGTGCGGGAGATCTTCCAGCTGAGGGCGGTGCTGGAGGGACTGGCTGCGCGACTGGCAGTCCCCGCCCTCGAAGAAAGCGACCTGGCACGCGCCAGGGAGCTGGTCCACCTGATGGAGACGGCACTGGAGGCAGGCGACAGGTCAAAAGCCTCCCAGTGCGGAGCGGGGTTACACTCCCTCCTCCTCCAGAAAGCAGACAACGAGCGTCTACACCTCATTTGGAATAACCTGGACGATCAGACCGAGCGCTTCCGATTGATGTCGGACCGGATCTCCGGCCGTTTGGAGAAATCCATGGGGGAACACAGGAGACTTCTGGAGGCGCTGGAGCAGAGGGATCCAGAGCTGGCAGAGTTGAGAATCAGGGAACATCTGCACAGTGTGCTGGAAGAGCTCTCTTCCGAACCACACGCCGATGTTCCATATGGCGGAGAGGAGTCACTTCAGTGAAGGTCGGTGAGGCCCTGGTGCGGCTTCTGGAGGCCTACGGTGTCGAGTACATTTTCGGAGTTCCCGGCGACACGAGCATGCCCTTCTATGATGCGTTGTATGATGCACCGGGGAACATTCGGCACATCCTGGCCAGGGATGAGAGGTCAGCATCTTTTATGGCCGATGTCTACGCCAGACTCAGCTACAAACCAGGAGTCTGCGAGGGGCCGAGCGGAGCGGGCGCCACCTACATCCTGCCCGGTGTCGCCGAAGCCCAGGCGTCTTCCATACCACTCGTCGTCCTCACCAGCGACACGCCTCTTTCTGGTGACGACAGAGGGGTTCTGACGGAGTTGGACCAAGAAGCACTCTTTGCGCCAGTGACCAAGTGGCGAACGCGCATCAAGAGAGCCGAAAAGACACCAGAAACCATCGCCAGAGCGTTTCGCATCGCCACCAGCGGTCGCCCCGGAGCGGTGCAGATCACCGTCCCCCACGACATCTTGGACGAAGAAGTTGGCTCCTTCTCTCTCAACGCCGAGGACCGGTACCAGACCTACCCCGCGCACAGGACACGACCCGATCCCGCGGCGGTGGAGCGCGCCGCAGAGCTGCTCTGGGACGCACAGCGCCCGGTGATGATCGCCGGTGGGGGAGCCATCATCTCCCAGGCCTGGGACAACATCACCTCGCTTGCCGAGTCGCTTACTATGCCCGTGGGCACTTCCATCAACGGGAAGGGAAGCATCGCGGAGGATCACCCCCTCAGCATCGGCATCGTGGGGGGAAACGGAGCCCGTCCATACGCCAACCGCATAGTGGACAAGGCAGACTTGATCCTGTATGTAGGGTGCAGGACAGACTCCGTGACCACCATCAATTGGACGCTCCCTTCGGCCTCCGGCGTGACCATCGTCCACGTTGACGTAGATCCTAAGGAGATCGGCAACAACTACCCCACGGCCGTCGGGCTGGTGGGTGACGCCAAGTTGGCGCTGGCCGACCTGCGCGAGGCGCTGTCTGTCGGTCGCCGACGACGGTCTCCCGACAAGAGTCGTCTCCACGAAATCTCAGCACAGGCCAGCGACTGGTGGGAGCAAGTTCGGCCCAAGATGGTGAGCGACAGCATGCCCATCAAGCCGCA
>CAYGQI010000159.1:1832-4287 GCA_964351925.1 uncultured Anaerolineales bacterium
TCTGTGGATTTCTCTGCCGATACCGACCATGCTGGCATAGCGAGAGGCTTCGGTCTGCAAGGCCTGCGTATCGAGCGCCCAGACGACTTGGGACCTGCCATCCGCGAGGCGGTCCGCAGCGACCGAGCTACATTCATAGACGTGGTAACCGAGTCCGAGGAAACGGAGGTTCCCCCCGTTCACAAGTGGCAGCAGGCTGTCGAGGAGCGGGAGCGCGGGCAGTAGCCAGTCGGCCATTACATGGTAGCCTGCGCAGCTGGCCGCCGGGCAGCGGCCATGGGGCAGAGGTTGACCCGAAGCAAGAGATGATCACCATCCCTCTGACCGTCAACGGAAAGGAAGTCAGCCCCGCCGTGCCTCTCACGCCGGCCATTCTGAACGCCATCTTCGATGCGGTTGGTGTCCGCATCCGTCGGGTGCCAGCCAAGCCCGACATCATCAAACATGCCCTGGAGCGGCAGACCCTGGCAGAGGGTGCTGCTGTCCACGTGGAGGCGGGCTGCCACTAGCTGTCGGAATCGTCAAGCTTGTTCGTCGATAGAAAGGGAGTGTCATAATGCCAAGGATCGTCGTCATTGGTGGCGGGTGGGCAGGCTGTGCGGCCGCCCTCTCCGCCAAGAAAGCCGGGGCAGACGTTGTTCTCTTGGAGAGGGCCGATACCCTGCTAGGGGCGGGCCAGGTGGGCGGGATCATGCGCAACAATGGCCGCTTCACGGCAGCAGAAGAGATGATCGCCATGGGCGGCGGGGAGCTCTTCAAGCTGTGTGACGACACGTCCCGTCACACGAACATCGAATTCCCCGGCCACAAGCACGCGAACCTGTATGACGTTGCGCTGATGGAACCCGTTGTCCGTCGGTACCTGCAGGAGAAGCAGGTGGAGATCTGGACTGTCAGCAGAGTCACCAACGTGATCTCCGCAGAGAATAAGATTGGTGCTGTAGAACTGGAGAACGGTCAGGTCTTCGAGGGCGACGTCTTCGTGGAGGCCACCGGCACCATGGGGCCGCAAGGCAACTGCCGCAAGTATGGAAATGGATGTGCCATGTGCATAACACGCTGCCCAACTTTCGGCGGCAGGGTCAGCATTGCCGAGCGTGTGGGAGTCAAGGAGACCAAGGGCGTCAAGCCTGATGGCTCCCTAGGCTCCATGAGCGGCTCCTGTAAGCTCAACAAGGACTCCCTGGACAAGGGCCTGGTACGGGAGCTTGACCAGACCGGGGTCGCCCTGATCCCTCTGCCCAAGGACGTGGCTGCGCACAAGAAGGAACTGCTGGCCATCAAGAGCTGCCAGCAGTATAACCTGCCGGCGTTTGCGGAGAACGTGATTCTCCTGGACACTGGCCACGCGAAACTGATGGCTCCCTTCTATCCCGTCATAGAACTGCGCAAGCTGCCTGGGCTGGAGAACGCACGTTTCGAAGACCCCTACTCTGGCGGCATGGGAAACTCGATGCGCTTTCTGGCCATGTCCCCTCGGGACAACCATCTGCAGGTGGAGGGCATAGACAACCTCTTCTGCGGGGGCGAGAAAGCGGGCCTCCTGGTGGGTATCACTGAGGCGATCTGCACAGGCGTCCTAGCGGGGCACAACGCGGCTCGCCACGCCCTGGGCAAGGAGCTGGTGGAATTGCCGCGCAGCCTGGCCGTCGGCGACATGATCGCCCACGTCAGAGAAGAGATGCAGACCGAGGAAGGCATGAAGAAGAAATTCACCTTCTCGGGCTCTGTGTACTTCGACCGCATGAAGGAATTGGGGCTCTACACCACTGACGTGGCGGAGATCGGCAGGAGGGTGGCCGACGCCGGCGTGAGCGGTTTCTTTGGGAAGAAGGTCGCATAGCTATTGCAGGCAGCCGAGTCGAATTTCGGCCCTGCGCCAGGGATGTGGAAAGGGGGTGATCGAGGAACAGTAGCGCGAACTATCCCACAGGTGAGAGAATTGTCCAACACCGCACTAGGAGGAAACAGAAATGAGAGCACAGCTTATCAGAATCGTCGTGGCCGCCCTGTTGGTGTCGTTGCTGGCGGCTGCATGCGGCACTCCGGTGCCCCCGCCTCCGCCCGAGGCCACCACGCCGCCGGAGGCGACTACGCCTCCCGAGCCGCCCGCCGGGCCCAGTGGATCGGTCGTGATTGTCATCGGCAGCGACCCATCCACTCTCGATCCGCAGTTTCCTGACGACGGCAACGCCAGGGCGGTCAATGACAACATCTATGAGATGCTGGTCGTCCGCGACCCCGTGACTGCTGAGCTCGGCCCTTCCCTGGCCACGTCCTGGGAGCAGGTCGACGAGACGACGTGGCGCTTCACGCTCCAGGAAGGCGTTACTTTCCATAACGGAGAGCCTTTCAACGCCGACGCCGTAGTCTACAGCGTGGAGCGGATGATCGACCCTGACTTCGCCTCGGAGATCATCTCCTTCGTGGAAACCATAAGTGGGGCCGAGGCCGT
>CAYGQI010000160.1:0-4260 GCA_964351925.1 uncultured Anaerolineales bacterium
GGTCACCACGCTGCGCTTCGACGACTGGGGGCCCAGGCTCACCCACCTCAGCCACACCGGATCTCTCGAGTTTCTCACCAAGAAGGAGAGCTCAGGCTAGGCCTCTCCCCCGTTGTCACTCAGATTGAGGGATAAGAAGACCACGCCAGGCTTTCCATCACCTCTGTCGAGGAATCGCAACGTGCGTACTCCCGCTTTCAGCGACAGTGCGTCAGCGGTGAATGGGCCGCTCCGGTCGTCAATCTGGTACTGCCCTATCACCCGCTCGTCAAGAAGCACCTCCAGTGACCGAGGCTCCTCCTCCGCCAAGGCGCCGAAGTTCAGGTTGACCACGGCATCGACGGGGCACACGATGAACAGGGTTGCCTCACTCCCCACAACCCTTGACGGCACACCGTCTCGCATCTGACGCTCTCCCCATCCCTGGCCCAGCACCAAGAAAGGCGAGTCCCCCGGCTGACCTTCAGCCAGGTACACGGTGATCCGGCCATCCTCGTACGCGGGCACCTGGCCCCCGAACACATCTTCGACCAAAGCCAAGGTGGCCTCGCGCTCTCTTCCAGGCGGCAGCATGTAGTCGTTAACAATCACGTACCGGACACCCATGTAGTCGAAGACCTCAGGCGCTATCTCCTTCGGATCTTGAGCGATGATATCCGCTCCCAAGAAGCGGAAATGCTGTAGCACCGGAACTCTCTCCACGATGGACAACGGGTTGGGACGGGTAACATACCCGGCAATGATCGGTTTGCGATGCGCCGTCTGGTACAGAAGGTGCGCTGGCCGATCCCAGTTCATCGGCAACTCCAGAATGGCGTACTCCTCGGGCTCCGCGGCCAGGCTCTCGTAGAAAGACGGGACTTCTACTTCGGTGAGAGGATAGGGAACCGGCAGGAACTCCAGGCAGACCAGAGCCACACCCAGCGAGGCAACGAAGATGCCTCTGCGGGCAGGCAGGCGCCGCAGCACCCCCTGCAAGCCTAGAGCCGCCAAGACGGCCAGGCAAAGCATGACCATCACGTCGAACCGGCTCACGGAACGCGCGATGCTGAAGAAAGGAACTAATCGGTATAGCCCCAGATAGGGCAGCGGGATGGGCAACTGCCGCCCTGCCACGTGCAGATACGGTCCCAAAGCCAGGATAAAGAAGACCACGCCACTGGCCAGCCAGAACCCCGCCTTCCGCCTTCTGGTCCACACGGCATAGCCAGCCAGCGCCAGGGGGATGTAGCCAGCGAAGACCGTCCTCTCTGCAGTCGAGCTGGTGAAGACCTGGCTCAGGCGAGTAGCCGCAGGGCCCCAGATGGGATGGAGCTCGTTGGGCGTGACAAAAGCCAGCAGGTCAGCAGAGAGATGCACCGTGGTCTTGAAGGGAAAGTCCAGATACGACGAATCCCGCAACGCCCCTGCCACCATGGGCACCAGCAGAGGGGAGAGGATCAAACCAGCGACGGCAAGCACGAGGACGGCTTTCAACAGGGGCAGTTTGGGCTCCCTTCGCCGCAACAATTGATGGGACAAGTACGCGAGGGTGAAGATGAGGAGATAGAGAAGATAGTACCAATCACACAGCGCAGTGAGCACCAGGAAAACAACCGGCAGTACGATGTGAGGTACTATGCGCAGGCGGGGCGAAGAAAGAGACCCCACGAGGCACAGAGCGCAAAAAGGCAGCCATTCGAGAGAGATGACCTGCAGGTGCCCCAAGAGGTGGGCGAAATGGAAGGGGGAGAAACTGAAAACCACGCCCGCAAGGAAGGCAGCAGCATGGGCACCCTCCCCATTCTTGGCCCGCAAGATGTGAAGTGCCAGCAAATAAGCACCGTACCCTCCCACAACAAAGGAGAAGAGCACCACGAAGTTGTAGGACGCGGTGAGTCCCAAGACCAGCTGCACGGGAAGGGTGAGGAATGCATTGAAGATGTTCAGTGTCTGGAAAAGCAGACTGCACCCCGTGGGGTAGTACAGATAGTGGGTGAAATAGGGGCTCTGCTGGAGATCGAGCAGCGCGGTCTTGACCCACCAGAGATTCCAGTAGTTCTGCCAACCGTCGAACCCGTCGCCAGGAATGGTGCTGCCCAGGTGAAGAACCAGAGGGTAGGTCATGACCAGAGCGAGCAGGACGTACCCACCCAGGGCTATGATGTGAGGCCGTGCTGGTTTGAAGACAGGAATCTCTGAAATCATGGGAAGGAAGAAAAGGAATTCCGGTTGCTGAGAAGGCGCCACATCAGGCCAGATACAGCCTCCGCCCGAGGGCGATGATGGCCAGCATCAAAGGCTCCAGCGGACTCTGAGCTTTGCCCACCACCCACGCGGAGAACACCCCGACCAATCCACCGGCGACGATGTCCAGGGGGTAGTGGACCCCACAGTACACGCGTGCAAACCCCCACAACCCTCCCAAAACCCCCATCAGCATTCCTAGTCGGCGGCTACGCTGCCAGCCTACACCGGCGAAGGCGAAGCCCACTGCCGCCGCGTTGCTGGGCAAAGAGGAATCCGACGGACGATAGAAGAGGAGATTGACCTCCTGCACGGAGAACGGTCTGGGTCGGAAGTAGAGGAGGTTGCACAGCTTGACCAGGACATTGGCCAGCAAGACAGCCACAACCATAGAGACAACGGCCCTCTGGTTGGCTGCTCGGGCATCCCTGTTTGCACCCGAAAACCAGAGCGCTGCCGCCATCAGGCAGAGAGCTGTGGGCACAAAGTAGTCGTTGACCAACAGCCGCATCAAGCCGTCGAGCGGGGGCACGCGGGTGGCGACACCGTTGATCAGATTGAACAGAGTAGTGTCCAGCCCCATGGTTAGGCCTACAGATGATTCAAGAACCAACCGACGCCAGAGGAGATGATCTCTGAGTCCTGGGCAAGCCCTCTGCGACCCACACCTTTCACGAGCTTGAGCTGCGCCCCTGGTGGGAGCGTCTCCTGTTCCACTCTCGGTGCCAGCCGATCCATCCCACCGCTGATTACGAGCAGCGGCCGAGCATCGAGACCAGGCATATGCTCAAGCGCAGCCAACTGGCTCACGAGTTGCCCCCCCTGGTGAACGCGCCTCCAACGGAGAGCCTCAATGTATGACATCTCTCTCAGCAGATCCAGACCTGGCTGGACGCTGGACGCAGTGAGGAGCGGCGATAGCGCCACGACCGACCCGACCTGCCTGTCCGATGCAGCGGCTCGGATGACCAAGTCTGCGCCCAGCCCGACTCCGAGGAGACCAAGTCTGCGTCGATCGAGGTCCCCTCGCTTCTCCATATAGCCGATGGCCTGCGGAACCGTGGCCAAGACGTCAGGGTATCGCCACAGGTCGCGTTTGGTCATATCGATGACGAGAGCCGCAACGTCCCTCCTGGCAAGTCCCTCGACCAGGTTGCCCACGGACTCCAAGCGTTCAGTCGGTCCCGGAACGATGCATACCGCGCGCCATGGTTGGCCATCCGACACCGGGAGATAGAGAGTCCCTTGCCACCGACTGGTGCTTACCGCCTCCCTCCGATGGTATGGGTTCTCACTCCGGTCCTCACCGTGGAGGGACACCCTGTCCACCACTATCGAACCGACAATGCTGGTCCCCAGCGCGCAAAGCAGTCCCATGGACAGAAAGAACAGAAACTCGCTGCTGGCCGGCCCAGGACTGAAGACGTCCTCTGTTCTCGCGCCGAAAAACCAGACGCAGGGCAGCAGTATAAGAGCTGCCCCCAACAGGTGGCTCCATCTCGCCTTGGCGCCCTTTGGCAGCAGAGACAAGGCCCTGAGACCTTGATATGCAGCCAGAATCTGCCAGAAGCCCAGGCTCACAAAGAACGCGAACACGAAGAACACGAAACCAATGGTGATCTGCTCGCGGAACTCCATAGTTCAGTGGCTCGAACTCAACCCATCATGTCCGGCGGGTCAGTCGCCCCCGCCGCAGGTCGGACCAGGGCGTCAGCTCGTGCCCGGGCCTCGATAACAGAAGGCCCGCCACCAGAGTCACAGGCGGCTGCGAGCCCGCCAAACCACGGCCCGTTCTTCGACGTTGGACGCGACAAGCGCGGAGATCACAAACCCCTCGCGAGAGCTAAACTCGCGATATGTCACCGTGAGGTATCGGCCCCCCGCCATCCTGCGAACCGCAACCTGAGTATTCAGCCATCCCCGCAGGATGAAGTCTGGCCGCTCGACGGTAGCCAACACATCGTCGCAACAGGCGTTCAAGTACGACCACCTCTCCGCCAGCAAGCGGATGGGGATACCGTTCACGGACACCAC
>CAYGQI010000161.1:0-4257 GCA_964351925.1 uncultured Anaerolineales bacterium
CTGTAGGCTAGGTTGGCAAGCATATCCCGACGGTATATAATCCGCAAGTGCACTGCCTATGTGTGCTTGATCCCAGCAGGAACCCACTACGGGCCGTCGGGACCCGCAGGCCCATGGCTCGAAGAGCAGCCTTGGCAGAAGGGCCAGAGGCAGCCTGGTACCGGGCGATCCTGAGCCGCTCGCAAACCACTGCATCCGCAGAGTCAAGAGCAGCCCGAAAGGAGGGCAAGGTGAACTGGATCAAGGTCCTTCCGCAGGAAGAACTCCCAGATGGTGGCAGACGTGTCGTTGAAGTGGACGGACGCCCTGTTCTTCTCCTTCACGTCCGGGGTCAACTCTACGCCATGGACAACAAATGCCCGCACATGGGCGCATCGCTTGAGAAGGGCACGGTCACGCAGGATGGCACACTCGTCTGCGCGCGGCACCACAGCGAGTTTGACCTCCGAACCGGCGAGGTGAAGAAGTGGGCCCCCTGGCCACCGGGCGTCGGTCGGGTGCTGGGTGCCATTTCCAGGGAGAAGCCCCTGCCTGTGTATCCCACACGGATAGACCAGGGTAGCATCTGGGTGGGAACTGAAGACTCAGGCTAGGTTCAACCCAGAACCGGGCCTCAGGAGTCCGAACACGCCGGCGCGGGCTGCCGATTCTCCGCTCCAGGCCTGGCCCCTATCTCCAACCCGATCGCGCGTTCGAGGCACTACAGGAGGTAGCTTCGCTGCTCGATTGGACTGTTGCCAACGCTGAGCAGATGATCGATGCCGCGCGCTCCGCAGTTCGTCACCGTTTGCAGCGCGCGCATGATTGAGCAGAGACCGCCAGTCGACCCTCACCCGCTAGGCGTTGCTGGGGGAAGCAGTACAGGATAATCCCTTCTAGGCGTCTGGAGCTAGAAGACGGACCGTGATCTCTGCCCAGCTTCGCGCCGAGTACGATTCTCAGGAGCGTCAACGTGAGCAACCAAGAAGCACTCGACCAGCAATGTGTCAATACCATCCGCTTCCTGGCTGTAGACGCCGTGCAAAAGGCCCAGTCCGGCCACCCAGGGACCCCGATGGGCGCGGCAACCCTCGCCTACACTTTGTGGGACCGTTTTCTCAAGCACAACCCGCGGAACCCACACTGGCCCAACCGTGACCGCTTCGTCCTCTCTCCTGGCCACGCCTCCATGCTTCTCTACGCCCTGCTCTTCTTGACCGGCTACGAGCTGCCCCTGGAAGAACTAAAGAACTTCCGCCAGTGGGGCAGCAAGACCCCCGGGCATCCGGAGTACGGTCTCACCCCGGGAGTGGAGGCCACCACCGGTCCCTTGGGGCAGGGGTTCGCCAATGGTGTGGGAATGGCCATCGCCGAGCGCTGGTTGGCCGACCACTACAACAGGCTAGGGCACGAGATTATCGACCACTACGTCTACGCTATCGTCTCCGACGGAGACCTTCAGGAAGGGGTGTCCAGCGAAGCAGCGAGCCTGGCCGGAACCCTGAGGCTGGGCAACCTGATCTACCTCTACGACGACAACGACATCCAGATCGAGGGCCCCACCGACCGCGTATTCAGTGAGAACGTGGCGCGCCGCTTTCTGGCCTACGACTGGCAAGTCCTGGGCCCTATCGATGGTCAGGATATCGCCGCGGTGGAGAAAGCCATCGCAGATGCCCGGGCCGAGACAGAGCGCCCATCGCTCATCATCTGCCAGACGGTCATCGGATACGGTAGCCCCGCCCAGGCCACAGCCCAGGTGCACGGCGAACCACTGGGTGAAGAGAACGTGCGAGAGGCCAAGGACACCTTGCGTTGGCCCCAAGAGCCAGCGTTCTACGTGCCCGACCAGGTCCTGGCTCACATGAGGAAGGCGCTGGAGCGCGGCCAGGAGGCGGAGGATGAGTGGCAGCGACGCATGGAAGTGTATCGTGACACCTATCCCGACCTGGCGTCCGAACTCGAAGCGCAACTCCGTGGCCAACTCCCTGCTGGTTGGGATGAAGGACTGGCAGACCTCTTCCCCCCAGGAAGCAAACCAATGGCCACGCGTGTCGCCTCAGGCCAGGTCCTGAACCATCTGGTCAAGCGAGTCCATGCCCTGACCGGTGGCTCGGCGGACCTGGCGCCCAGTACCAAGACCATCCTCGTCGGCTACGGTGATCTCGGCTGGCATCAGTACTGGGGTCACAATATGCACTTCGGCGTGCGCGAGCATGCCATGGGCGCCATTGCCAGCGGCATGGCGCTGCACGGTGGCCTCATCCCCTACGCCGCCACCTTCCTCACCTTCTCGGATTACATGCGGCCGCCCGTGCGGCTGGCCGCCATGATGGGCCTGCAGGTCCTCTACGTCTTCACTCACGACAGCATCGGTATGGGCGAAGATGGCCCCACTCACCAACCCGTCGAGCAGTTGATGAACCTGCGTGCGGTGCCCAACCTGACCGTGATCCGGCCCGCGGACGCCACAGAGACCGCTGAGGCCTGGAGGGCTGCGCTGTTGAATCAGCGCGGGCCGACCGCCCTGCTGTTCACTCGCCAGAATGTCCCCGTGCTGGACCGAACCGAACTCGCCCCAGCAGTAGGGCTGCATCAGGGCGCCTACGTCCTCTGGGAGGCTAGTGACGCTGCTCCAGAGGTGATCCTCATAGGAACCGGTTCTGAGGTGCACATCGCGCTGGAAGCCGGCAGGCAACTGGCTTCGTTGGCCATCAAGGTTCGCGTCGTCTCCATGCCCAGTTGGGAGCTGTTCGACCGACAGCCGCCCGACTACCGTGATAGCGTGCTGCCACCCTCGGTCAAGGCGCGAGTGGCAGTGGAGGCCGGCATCACCCTGGGCTGGGAGCACTACATTGGCCTTGAGGGGGCCGTGGTGGGAATGAAGGGGTTCGGCGCCAGCGCCCCAGGAGAGGTGCTGTACGAGGAGTTCGAGATCAACGCCGCGAAGGTGGCCGCCCGGGCCAGGGCCCTCATCGGAAGGCAGGCCGACTGAAAACACCCTTGCAGCCAGGCATAACCGTCATGCACCTCAGGGATGAGTAGGACAAGGTGAACGGAGATACCGCCTCACTGAAACGGAAAGCAGCTTGGTACGCTGTGCAGTTCGTCCACTCCGGCATGGTAGTGGGGCTCGGCGCTGGCAGCACCGCGGCCTTCGCAGTGCGCCGCCTTGGCGAACTGCTGCGTGAGGGACAGCTCAAGAACATCCTGGGCGTACCGTGTTCCCTGCAGGTCGAAGAAGAGGCCCGAGACCTGGGTTTCCCCCTCACCACGTTGGAAGAGCACCCACTGCTGGACCTGACCATAGATGGTGCCGACGAGGTGGATCCCAACCTGAACCTCATCAAAGGGGGAGGTGGAGCTCTCTTGCGGGAAAAGATCGTGGCCCAGGCCAGCCGGCGCGAGATCATCGTGGTGGACGGATCGAAGCTATCGACCACCCTCGGTACACACTGGCCGGTGCCGGTGGAGGTTACGTCCTTCGGCTGGCGCTCTCAGATCCCCTTCCTGGAATCTCTCGGCGCCCGCGTTGTTCTTCGCCAGGAGGTCGACGGTTGCCCCTTCAGGACCGACCAGGGCAACCTGGTCCTGGACTGCCACTTTGGCCCCATCCCAGATCTGAGACGCCTGGCGGCCGAGTTGGGCCAGCGCGCCGGAGTGATCGAACACGGGCTGTTTCTGGGTCTGGCGACTGACGTGGTCGTCGCCGGTGACAAAGGCATCAGGCATCTCAAGAGAGGAGAAACGGATGATCGCCATTGAGCCCTCCATTCTGTCGGCAGATCTCACGCGGCTCGGCGAACAAGCCCGCGAGGCGGAGGCCGCGGGGATCGACGGCCTCCAGGTGGACGTCATGGACGGCCGCTTCGTGCCCAACATCACCTTCGGCCCACTGGTGGTGAGGGCCTTGCGCTCTGTGGTGAGTGTGCCCCTGGACGTGCACCTGATGATCGTGGAACCGGAGAAGTATCTGGAGGACTTCGCCGCCGCCGGGGCCGACCGTTTGATGGTACACCAGGAGGCATGCGTCCATCTGCACCGCGTCCTACAGCGGATTCGTGAACTCGGCGCGGAAGCGGCCGTGGCCATCAATCCCGGCACTCCTCTGTGCGTCCTGGAGGAGGTGCTGGATCTTACCGACTTGATACAAGTGATGACCGTCAATCCCGGATTTGGCGGGCAGCCCTTCATCCACAGCCAGGTGGACAAGATCCGCCACCTGCGGGAGATGCTGGACGATCGTGGGTTGGAGATCCCCATCGCCGTCGATGGAGG
>CAYGQI010000162.1:0-3040 GCA_964351925.1 uncultured Anaerolineales bacterium
CACCTGAAGTTCCTGCGGCTGGTGCCCACTTCCGAGGTGGGTGAACTGCCCGAGCTGAGGAAGCTGGGGATCGATCCCCTGACCGGGGGGTTGTCCGCGGAAAAGCTGGGAGAGATGCTTGCCCAACGGAGGGTCAAGATCAAGTCCTTTCTCCTGGATCAGAGATTCGTCGCGGGCATAGGCAACACCTATGCGGACGAAATGCTCTTCGAGGCCTGCATCTCACCGATACGGATCGCGTCCACCCTGAGCGCGGAAGAGGTGCGGGCACTGCACGCAAACATGGTTCGCACCTTAGAGCGGGGGCTGGAACTTGGGGGTTCGTCCGAGATGGCCTTCGTGCACCTGGATGGTAGCAAGGGGGCCTTCCAGGATCATTTCCAGGTGAAGGGCCGAAAAGGAGAGCCTTGCTCTGTGTGCGGCACTCCCATCGAGAAGACGTCGGTGGGAGGTAGGGGAACGTACTTCTGCCCCGCTTGCCAGAGTTAGGTCATCGTGCCACTCAGGGAACCCCCTGCTCTGTGGTCTGCGTGGAGCCAAGACGGCGCATACTCGGTGGCCCCGGGCGTATGGTCTTGGCCAGGGGGGCAGTTCTAGAGAAGAGATTCGAAGAGGTGGCAGCCATGTCCGCAATGGTGAGGGTCGTCGACCTCTTGGTGCTTCGGTGTGCAGACAGCAAACACGGCGACCTTCCGCAGGAGGCCAAACCGCGACCTGACCTCGGCCTCCAGTGCCAGGTTGGCGCAGGGGTTGTCCTCAAGAATCCTCGGCACAGGGCACGACCGGCACAGCTTCTCGTCCCAGGGCGCTGATGACAGAGTGCGTTCAATGAGACGGCATTCCTTCTTGGTGGACCTGCGGTGGCTATCCTGGTAGTAGAATCTGCAACAGGGTGGCATCGTTCGGGTCGATCGGCCAGTCTAGTCTAGTCCGGCCTTGGCCATTTCCCGATGGAAGAGGTCGACGTGTTCCTTGATGATCTCCGGGATGGGTAGATCAAAGGGGCACTTCTCCTCGCATTCCCCGCATTCGACGCAGTCGTTGGCCTGCTCCACTATCTGCGCGAAGTCGCGAAAGACCTCCGTGACTGGCATACGCTTGATCATGCTGTCCAGAATCATCAGTAGCTGGATGGACACTCCTTGAGGGCAAGGCTGACAGTAGCCGCACCGGCGACAGAAGCGGTTGCCCAGCTCGACACGCATCCGCTCCATCTGCGCCAGGTCCTCGGAGGTCATCTCCGCCGGCCCCTCCATGATGTCGAGAATCTCGTCTATCTCCTCTGGCCGCTCGATGCCTGGAATGGGCAGAATCTCGGGGAACTGACGCAGATACTTGAAGGCCAGGGGCGCGTTGTCCAGGGCCCCTCCCGCCAGGGGTTTCATGGCGATGAAGCCGACGTTCCCCTCCACAGCCAGGGGGATCAGTTCCTGCGCCGCCTCGTTGGCTATGAAGTTGAAGGGGAACATGATGGTCTGGAAGAGGCTGGACCTGACCGCTCTGAGGGCTATGTCCATGGAGTGAGAAGTCAGTCCGATGTGGCCCACCTTACCTGCACGCTGCGCATCTCTGACCACATCAAGCGGACCGCCCGGAGCGACCACCCGCTCGTACTCCTCGTCGGTGCTGACGCAGTGGAACTGGTAGAGGTCAATGCTCCCCACTCCCAACCTCTTCAGGCTGAGAGCAAGGTGCTCTGTTACCCCCTGGGCATCCCTGGCCTGGGTCTTCGTGGCCAGCACCAGGTCCTGTCTTCGGCCAGCGATGGCCTTGCCGATGCGTTCCTCGCTAGTGGTGTAGCCGTTGGCCGTGTCCAGGAAAGTGATGCCGAGATCCAGGCAGTGGCGCACCACGTCGATGGCCTCCTGCTGCGAGAGTCTCTGTATAGGAATACCTCCGAATCCCACCGCTGAGACCATGAGCTCGGTCCGGCCCAGCCTGATCTTTCTCACGAGTGTTCATTCCCCGCTGCTGTGGCCGATCTCACGTCGACGTCACGCTCAGCCCTTATGAACACAAGGCTCGTTGCTCCCAGGCGCACGACCGCGCCGTTCTTCAGTAGACCGCCAGTCGATTTATCCACTTCCTCGCCGTCCACACGGGTGCCAGACGTGCTTTGCAGGTCATAGAGGACAAAGCGGTCTCCGGAGACCATTAGGCGAGCGTGCTCACGCGAGACGGTGGGATCGCTCAGCCCTATGTCACATGAGCTCCCCCTGCCGATGACGTTCGTGCCCTCGACCAACATGTGGTGCGCCCCGGAGCCAGGTCCCTCCGTGACCACGAGCCAGGCGACAGCCATTTCGCGGGCCAGGGATGGCCAATCCTCTTGCCCCACTGTTCCCTCGATGAGAGTGGCTCCCGGTCCGGGGATGCCGCTCGATCGGGCCGCGGCCCCTACCCCTCCAACCCGGCGATGCCGGAAGAAGAGCCAATAGATCGCGAGGATGGCGGCGACGGCGAGTAAGGCTTCCGCGACAAGAACGGCGGTGGTAGTGTTCATGAAAGCCTCCTGTCCAGTCACGGCAGTATACCACTGGGGGATCGAGGTTACAAAGCGTCCAATCGTCATGGCGAGCCTTGTGCGTGTTCGCCGTTTGTGTTGCCTCTGCTTTGGTCGACCGTTCCGAGGGGGAGCGAGGTGTCTGGTGGATCCTGAGCCGGGCGCGGGCAACGAGAATCCCTCAACTTCTGGAGGTGATGTCGGCTTCCAGCATCATTGCGCCATAGGTGTTCACTTTTCAGCGGAAAACGGTTCACTCTTGAACTGCAAATGAGATTATGAAGCCAGGGGCTTGATTTCGAGCGGGTTATGTAGTATAATAGGATAGGTTTCGGCCGTACCGCGCCTGGGCATCATATCACCCACACAGAGGTATCTTTGCTATATTGGCCAGACTGGGTTCCCCTTAGCTAGTTCCTGTGCCGCCCATTATAGAGTGGCGGCATTTTCTTTGCTCACGGCACCCCGAGCATGGTGTAGAGGATTGATGGACACTGCGAAAGACTTAGCAGACACCGCCAAAGACTTAGCAGACAC
>CAYGQI010000162.1:3140-4243 GCA_964351925.1 uncultured Anaerolineales bacterium
CAAGGCTACATCACGCTGGAGGACATACTTCAGGAATTCCCTCAGGCCGAGCTCCATGTGGATGAGATCAGCGAGCTATACTCTCTCTTGCAGGAGGAGGGCATCTCCATCGTTGATGAGGAGGTCGATTCTGTATCGGAGATCCTGGGGAAGGAACAGGACGAGGGGGATGACCAGCAGGAGCAGGCCGCGGACCTGGATGACATCGATGCGGAGAGCTCCATATCTCTCTATTTCAGAGAGGCCGCCCGTCATTCGATCCTGACCGCTCAGGAGGAAGTAGCGCTCGTCAAGAGGATGAACAGGGGCAAGAAATCCCGCGAGCGATTGGCGCGTGGCGACTACAGGTCCGACAAGAGCCGGCGAGCTCTGGAGATGAAGGCGCTGGACGGTGAACTGGGACGCCAATACCTGATTCGCTCCAATCTGCGCCTGGTCATCAGCATCGCCAAGAACTACCGCGGGCAAGGGCTATCCTTCTTGGATCTGATCCAGGAGGGGAATGTGGGCCTGATGCGCGCCGTGGACAAGTTCGACTATCGTCAGGGCAACAGGTTCAGCACCTATGCTACGTGGTGGGTCAGGCAGGCGATAACGCGTGCCCTCTCCTATCAGAGCCGCACCATTCGTCTGCCGGTCCACATGGGGGAACGTTTGCGTAGGGTGAAGCAGGTGG
Source organism: uncultured Anaerolineales bacterium (assembly GCA_964351925.1). Lineage (GTDB taxonomy): Bacteria > Chloroflexota > Anaerolineae > UBA7937 > B3-Chlor > JAUVXJ01. Next base: position 3,817 of record CAYGQI010000162.1, read on the forward strand.
CTGGTCAGCTGGAGAAAGAGTTGGGTAGGAAGGCCGGCCAGGAGGAGATAGCCAAAGCCCTCAATCTCAGCGCTGAACAAATGGAACGCGTGTTCAGGGCACCCACTCACACTCTGTCGCTGGAGAAGCCGGTGGGAGAGGAGGGCGAGAGCCAGCTCAGTGAGTTCATTCAGGACGAGGACATTCCGCCTCCGGTGGATGTGGTTTTGGATGGTCAGCTCCGTGAGCAGCTGTACGATGCACTGCAAAAGCTCCCCGACAGGGAGCGCCGCATCATAGACCTGCGCTTCGGCCTCAGTGACGGTGACCCGCGGACCTTGCAGGAGATCGCCGAGGAGTTTGAGCTGAGCCGCGAACGGATACGCCAGATCGAAGGGGAGGTGTTGCGCAAGCTTCGGCATCCGCACTTCAGCCGCAAGCTCAGAAC
>CAYGQI010000163.1:0-4220 GCA_964351925.1 uncultured Anaerolineales bacterium
GTTTTGACAGCGTGATGTAGATGCATGCTGCGTTTCTGAGTACGAACCTAGTTATGGGGTTTCTTCTGTATGAGTCATAAGTCACATCTAGGACATGGCAATGAAAAACTTTGTACTTTCTGACATTAAGAGAAAACAGAGGAAAGCTCAAGTCGACGTCATTGTGGAAATGCATTATGTCGTAGTTTTGCAGCAATGCACGAAATCGCATTGGGATGAGGTTTATCCGACTAGTAACCAAGGGGGAGTGCAGACGATTAGGCAAGATATTTAACGCTGGAACTCTTATGACGTCTGCACGTCCTTTGATGCTTTCTTTTGTTCTTCTCCACGCAGCATTATATGGGTAACCAGCAGCAAAATTGAAAGTCATGATGTCCGTTGGGATCCCAATTTCATTAAGTCTTGTTGAAAGGTTTTCCACTACAGTTTCAACGCCACCCAATACTGGATGGAAGTAAGGAGTAATCATCAATACCCTCATAGTTTAAGCCGCCAGAGTCCTGATTATTTATGTGTCCAATACGAAAGATGCTCATCTGATCATATGTCGAAGCAAAGCTCACGTTGAAAGCAAGCGCACATAAAGTCTTCTAAGTGCCAATAGAGCCATAGATAGTGCAGTTTCCATTTGAATATACTTGGTTTTGGCTTTCCAGAAACATCGAAATATCGGACAGGTTCCAATCGAACGAATATTCCATAGCCAAGTTTTCATTCAGGTTAGTCCATCTTAAGTAGATGAAGCTTCCGTTATAGAGTGAAGTTGTGGTATTTGACAGCATACTCAGATTCTTGGTGTCAATCAGTCCGTAAGGTTCCAAAACGTGCATCATAGAAGTCGCGTCAGCATAAATCGAATATGACGACCCCTTGACACTGCCCGATAGCCAAGTGGCGCCCGATATTTCCTGATTCTCTACTATCGTTTCATGAACCCTAACACTGTCAATCCGATACATGCTCAGTGGGAAGGACCAACTTTCATCCTTGGTCACTTCGTAGACGAATCCAGAATTGAAAAGGAAGAAAGCAACTAGAACAGCCAAAATCAACAGCGAAGAAATCCTCGCATCTCGGAGTCTGACATGCTTGGAAAGGAATTCAAACACTTTCTTTCCTCCCAGGATGCAGAGAGGAGCAAGAACAATTAGACACACAACGTACCATCTTTCCATCAGGAAACGACCAGCGATGCCTGGAATTATAACATTCATTGCCAGCATGATCATGTTTATAGACGCGAACATCCTATAATCCCAGTCCGAGTCCTTTTTCTTGAAGACAGTAACAAGAAGCCCGATAACTATGAAGAGTTCCGTCAGGTAAGACAATGCTCTACCCATATAGTGCAGCAGTGACACCGCCGGTGCCGCTCCGATCCCTCTAAGAACAGATTCACCTCTGGATTGAGGGTTGAAGAAGTCGGTGAGCACGCTTCTGAAAACATAATCTCCGGTGTTTACGAGTGCAACAAACGGTGATGCGCCGGACGTATAGATGTACCAGGCAAATGTAATCGCAAGTAAAAGTATGCCTAGACTCAATTTCACTTGGGTTCTCTTCTTCAGAAGAAATGAGGCAACCCAGTCAAGAAAGATGATCCCGAGGAATATGTATGACAAAGAGTAGTGTGACACTATCAACGAAAAGCCAAAGATCATGAACAGTATTCCTCTGGTTGAGGATGTTATCCGTCTGTCCAGAAGCAATAGAAAAAGCAGAATGTAGAATAACTCTCCAATCAACTGTTTTCCTGGTCCCCATCCCAGACCAACAGAGGTTGAAATGAAGAAGAATACGGCTAGAAAAGCGATCTTTCTGTTCACTTGGGTCCGGTAGAGTTCGAAAAGTCCGAGTGAAAAGGCGATTGATGCGAGTGAAGGCAGTACAAACTTGAAGATCAATGATCCATCTAAGTTCATTATCTGTGAATAGACTTCGGGCAAAATTGTAACACTAAGCATTGAATTTGCTTTCGAAGCCTCAAAATTGCTCAATTGCAGGCCTGTGTTCCAGTAGCCCACTGTGTGTGCACGCCTGAAAACATAGTACTCGCTGAATATGTCTCCACCGCCTCCCAAAAGATAAGGAGTCAGCAGGAAAAATTGAAGTATAAGAGCAAGACAAATCGCAAACAGGCTTATTGCGTAGAGTTTTTCCGCGGATGGTCTATCTAAGGCACTGCCAAACACTACAAGAACAGCAACAACAGCTATCACCGATAGGAAAGCATAATGCCCCACATAATTGGGGAAGAACAAGGCGCCCATGACTGTTGTTGACACAAGTACTAAAAGCAACAATAGGCAAAATGAAAGACTGTAGGAGAATTTCATGATAGTTGTTCTTGTTCGGTAGTCTTTTGCGTACCGTAGACAACTGGCTAACATTGTGAAGGAGATGAGCGTTATTAAGAGTGTTGTTGGCGAAAGTGGATTCGAGAGGCCAAGGAAAGGCCCCAGAGTATTCACCAACATTCCCAGAAGCATTACTAAAGAAGTGCTCAGGCCGACAGATAGCAAGACCTGTTTTTCAATGTTTAGACCATCTATCTTCATCAATCTTAGTAGCACAAATCCAGGAACCATAAGAAGATAGACGAACCCACCAATTTGCCTGATAACGGGAATGTTGAAAATCACTGCAATGCATAATGTTATCTGCAAAACAAGGAGCGCTACAAAAGGGTTTGATGTTCTTACCCATTGAGAACTTAAAAGATTCATCGGCCAGCCTCTAGTATTTTGGTGGCATTATGCTTCGAGGTGAACTTCCCTAAGTCGAGAACTTGTCTCTTTCCACCCGATATTAAAGACTGTATCCACCACACTCATGTTCTCAACAAATCCTGGGTGAATCTGCATGTATCTCATTGGCTTGTAATCTAGGAAAGACAATCTGACTGACTCTTTCTTGAAGACGCTTTCGTCGAGGTATTCTCTGGCACCTACTCCTGAGATGTAACTGTCTCCTTTCAAAGCTTTGACTATGTCGATTATTCCTTGAGTTCCGTGCCCTACATCGCTTTCGAGTTCGGATGAGAGTATGATCTGAGGTCGATTGATATCCAATTTGCGGGCGAAAAACGTGATGATGGAAGCGTTGTGCTCAGCAAGATTTTCATGTGGCGTCTCGACGTATTCACATATTTCCGCATCAAAGAACAGTGCTTTCGAATACGTATTTCTCAGTGTTCTTCCATGTTCCCTGAAGGCTCTGGGGTCAGCAATCTTGACCTCTCTTATCTGTACGTCTCTGAAGTTTCTCTTGCCGACAGGCAGAGTCAGCCAAGTCGATCCGTTGGGCAAAAATGTTCTAATTCGGTTTCTATTGATGAAGTCTCCCCTTGTGAACTGTGCGATGTCGTATATCACGAAGATGTCCGCAAGATTCACTTTTGCGAAAAAACCAGGGTAAGGTAGATAGTTTGGCTGGTGGATCGATATTTTCAACGAAACACTACCTACTCAGAATCTAATCATTCGGACTACCTCAAAGGCCTCGGCGTAAGCAATTCCCACTTGGTATCCTCTGAATTGAGCCAAACCTTTCACAGCTTGGGCTTCGAAGAACCTCTTGTTCTGTTGAGAATGGAACTTCTTGAGTGCATCAATTTTCTTGGCTATGGTTCCAGTAATTTGCACATAATATTGGGGAGCGAAGCCAGGATAAGAATCTGGAGATTCGAAGGAGAGGATTTCCGGGACTTTCCTTCCAGCCGAATATGTTGCGAGGGCAGTGTTCCGATGGTCTTGATGTCTGTCCTTGGGGCTTTGGGTATAGATTCTGTCAGGTCTGACTCTGTCCACAACTTTTTCGACTACTAGTATAGTCTCAATGCCTTCTGAGACTTTCGTGTCAGGTATTCCCCCAAACTCCAGCGATTTTACATTCAAAGCTTTCGCGCTTCTCTCTGCTTCTCGTCTTCGTTGAAGCTTGTTTCCACCCTGTTCACCGTAGGTAAGGGTCAAGAAGTAGACTTCATCCCCTTCTTCCACATGTCTTGCTACAGTTCCGCCTGCGCCGAGTTCAATGTCGTCTGGATGAGCACCAACAGCTAAAACTTTCATATTTGATCACTCGAGTATTTATCATCCTGCAAATATGTTCAGTGTATTAGTGAGCGTGCCTATTAGTATGAGCGTTGATGTATCCTGCGAGCCACGCAGTGTCCTTGAATACACTGTGAAAAGGCAACAGGAAATACATTTTTCTAG
>CAYGQI010000164.1:0-4215 GCA_964351925.1 uncultured Anaerolineales bacterium
CGGGGGCCAAGCCTCTGCCAGGTTTAGGGAGGGCGCCAGATAGGGCCTCGATTCCGCCAAAGACTCCAGCTGGCCGGGCTGGCCCACCGCCTTCAACAGCAGCGCGGCCAGTATTCCGCACAATGGGACGAGGAGTTCTGGGATCGCTGTTGGTCTGAGCATGTCACGAACACCGCGAAGGAGCGTCAGGCTCAATAGCAGCGGCACGAAGAGCAGTACACTCACTGGATGAGTGAAGAGGGCACCCAGATAGCAGAGGATCGCTAACCAGCGGTAACGGGCGCCCCTCTGTTCGGTCCCCCCTCGCCACAGAAACCAGACGGTCAGGAGTACCAGGAGCTGGAGCAGGGCATACATCCTCACCCGCGCTCCCCAGGCGATGGCTTCAGGCGAGAAAGCCACCATTGCCGCGGAGACCACCCCCACATGCCGCGAGAATAGCCTGCTCCCAACGTAGTAGACCAGGCCGATGGTCGTCGCGCCAAGGGCCACACTGAAGGCACGCCCCACCGAGGCACTGAACCCAAAGATCTTAAGGAGCAGAGCCTCTGCATAGGAGAACAACAGAGCCTGCTCATACAGGGTGCCCGACGGCAGAAGGGGATAACCGTGTCGTAGGACACCGCGGATGGCCAGGAGGGAAATGAACTCGTCCACGTGGAGGCTGATCGTCCTCGCGTAGACTATGCGGAAAGAGAATCCTGCCAACATCAAGAGAGAGAGGACGAGCAGAGGGTAGAGCCGCGGGGCGATTCTGGAGGTTCTACTGGCGCTCATTCAGGATCCGCAGCTACCACGCTCTGGCACAGGGGGAGAGTCTTCTGCCGCATCGCCCGCGGCTAGAAGAGAGCGCCCGATGACCTCCAAGAAGAGGCCCTCATACCGCGCAGCCACGCCAGAGATGTGGAAACGCTTCACGTACTGCACGTTGAACTCGGACATCCGCCTGCGCAGACGCTCGTCGTTGGCCAGATGCAGAATCCGTTCTGCCAGAACCTCCACAGCTCCCACAGGTACCAGGAAACCTGTCTCTCCATCTCGGAGAAAATCGGTTTGTCCACCACTGGCGCCGGCGATGACCGGCAGACCACAGTGCATCGCTTCCAGGAACACCAGGCCGAAGCCCTCGTGTGCCGAAGGGAGCACGAACATGTCGGCAGCAGCCAGGTACTGGAACTTTCGATCCCCCCAGATGGCTCCCAGGAAATCCACCTGCGACGAGAGACCGAGCGTCCGTGACAGGTCGCGAAGATGCGCCTCCTCAGGACCATCTCCGATGACCAACAGCCGGAATCTGCCTTTGTCCAGTCGGCTCAGCGCCAGAAGCACATCATGCAGAGCCTTGCGCCTGATCAGCCGCCCGATGGAGATCAACACCACCTCGTCCTCGGGAATACCCAGCTCCTGGCGACTCCTCCGCTCGAACTCAGGCGGCGTCAGTCCATAGTGGATGACCTCGATGTTGGTCTTGCAGTGCAGGTCCTGCTGAGCTCTGTTTTTGATATCCTGCGAGATGGCGATGATCTGCCCCGATGAGTTGAGCACACGGCGTACCACCGAGCGCAGAAGGGCGTTGTTGCTCGGGGACAGCCGCCTAGTGGGATCGTAGATGTCGCCGCCTATAATGGTCAGGACGTGAGGGATTCCGAACAAACGCGACAGGGTGACCCCCGTCGGGCCAGAGGGGATGGCGAAATGGCTATTGAGGATGTCATACCGCTTCTTGCGTAGTTTGCGATAGCCATCGACGACCCCAGACGGAACAAACGAGAGCATCGATATGAGGCTCGCGGTGGCAACGTCGCCCCTTCCCACGACTGGAACACGGTATACGCCCAGGCCATCGACCACGGCTTCGCTGGGTAGACCTCGCCATCGTGTCGTCAGGATATCAACTTCGTGCTCTCTTTCGGTTAGCGCCTGTGCGATCTGATAGCTGGCCACTCCCCCTCCGCCTCCGAGAGGGGGAAACTCATAGTTAATCATCAAGATGCGCATCATTCATTCCAGCATCTCTCTGATTACATATATCTTCTTGCCCTGGGCTTCGTGATAGGTACGAATGGTCAGTTCCCCCAGAAGTCCCATGGTCACCAGCTGGACTCCCACAAAGATGAGGAGAATGGCCAGCAGCAGAAGCGGTCGATTGGCAATCGGGCTGCCCAAGAACAGCCTGACGAACGACAGATAGGCCGCTATAGCTGTGCCGACGGCGAAAGAGAGCATCCCCAACAGCCCAAAGACCTGCATGGGCCGCGTGGCATAGCTCAGCAGAAACTTGACTGTGAGCAGATCGAGCACGACGGTGAGGGTCCGAGACAGGTCATACTTGGACTTGCCGTGACGACGTGGATAATGGCTCACCGGTACCTCTGTCATACGCACGCCGATGGAACTGGCCAAAGCAGGGATGAAACGGTGCAGCTCTCCATACAAGCGCACGTTGCGGATGACCTCGGAGCGATAGGCCTTCAAGGAGCAGCCGTAGTCGTGCAGCTTCACGCCTGTGATCCACGAGATCAGCCAATTGGCCGTCGTTGATGGCAAGCGCCGTGTGAAGAAAGCCTCCCGCCTATCGGCACGCCACCCGCTGACGATGTCGTATCCTTCTGAGATCTTGACAAGCAGCTTTCCTATGTCCGCCGGGTCGAATTGCAGGTCAGCATCCATGCTGACCACCGTCTCACCCACAGCCTGATCGAAGCCAGCCGCGAACGCAGCAGCTTGCCCAAAATTCCGCCGAAGCCGAATCACTTTCAGTGATGGGTCACCCCGGTGCAATGCTCTCAGCACCTCGAAACTCCCATCAGTGCTTCCATCGTCGACGGCCACGATCTCGTAGCTCTTGCCCAGGCTCTCCAGGGCCTCCTTGAGACCCTTGTGGAGTGGCTCGAGGTTGTCCTCCTCATTGTAGATGGGAATGACGACTGAGACTTCCAGCTGATCCTCGCTCACTACGTCCCCCTGCCCCTCGTCAGCTTCCACAAACTGGACTAAGCCGCATTATACCATACGGACCCGTGTCAGCAACAGCAAACGTGTCTTGCGCCCAGACTGAGAGGAAAACGCTGCGGCGAAGAAACCAAAGTCCTTGGAGGGTACTGCTACGCTAGGTGGAACAAAGCGTCCCGCCAGCATCCGGAACGCACCACGCCTGGAGCCAACAACCTGGCCTCAGCACACCATGGGGCCTATTGACCGCTCGGAGGCCGTCGGACACGGTCGTGTCCGCTCAACGGGGTGCCAGGGTGAACGGATCCATCTCTGAGCCTTCGGCGTCAAGCCTGTAGGCGACGCTGTGCAAGGTATTGCCGTTGACGGTGATGATCATCACGTGCTTCGTTCTCTCCATAAAAACGGGAGGCATCTCGCTTCCACCGGTCAGCTCGCCGGTAGCACCTGCTCCACCTCCCGTGACAATGTAGGTTATGCCATCCAGGACGAACCTCTGGTAGTTGCGATCGTTCGCGCTGAAGACCATCTCCACACCGTACTTCACGAACAGGGAGTGCACGTACCTGGCCTCCGGTTTGGAGCCTACGGGTCCGTAGCTGTATGGTGGGTAGTGGAAGAAGGCGAACTTCCAGGGTTTGTCACTGTTCGCCAGATCGTTCTCCAACCACTGATACTGCTCGCTCCCGGGCCTGGCGTCCCCCTGCCCGTCGATTTCCAGGCACACGAAGTGGGCATTCCCGTAGTCGAAGGAGTACCACCGTTCGTTGTTGGGCAGATGGAATATCCTGAAGTAGTTGTAATGGGCGGCCTCGCTCTCTCCCAAAGTCGGGAACATGGTGATTCTGCTCATCAGGTTACCCTCGAAGTGGAAGAAATCGTCCCAGGTCGCCAAATCAGCCCCGTCGAACACCAGATCGCCTGTATGGAGATAGAAGTCAGGATTCATGGTCTCTATCTTGGCTGCCGACCGAGGGTGAGCCTCGTCTGCGCTTCCTCGATAACGCCCCATGTGGTCGTGCTCCGGGGGGATCCCACTCTGTGTGTCGCCGAGCACAGCAAAGCTGAAAGATGTCTGTCCAGGCCCGGCGGCGGTCTTGAACGTGCGGTCTTCGCTCAAGACCTGGGCGCCATTTCGCGCCCGGTAGTGATAGACCGTATAGGGGTTGAGCCCCGTCACAGTCACTTCGTGGCGACTCGTAAAATCGCAGTCTGTCGCCGTTGATCCGTACGCCGCCGAGGGGCCGAAGTCCACCATGCTGG
>CAYGQI010000165.1:0-4186 GCA_964351925.1 uncultured Anaerolineales bacterium
GGCAGCCTGATGATCCTTGGCGGAGTTGTATTCCTGAGAATCCATGAGGGTCGGCTGGCGCGCTAGAAGCTGACCGAGTTGGAAGTGGACATGGGAGAACCACATTCGCACGTTGAAGGGCCCTGCTCCTCTCCGGACCTCCCTCGGTCGATGGCTCTGTGCGTTGACAACATGTGCCAAGTGTGATATGATTGCCACAGGAGTCACTTTCATGGCCAAGGGGAGAGCGTATGGGCGGGAATGATGTGGTCGAGACTAGTCTGCGGGTCCGCTACGCGGAGACTGATGCCATGGGCATCGTGTATCACACGAACTACATTGTGTGGTTCGAGGTAGGCCGCGGCGAGTTCATGAGGCAGAGGGGCGGCAACTACCGCGAGTTCGAGGAGCAGGGCCTGTACCTTCCGCTGACGGCAGTGGACGCCAGATTCCTCGCTCCGGCGCGTTATGACGACGTGGTGGTTATCAAGACCTCGGTATCGGAGGCTCGCAGCCGAAGTGTCACCATGTACTACGAGGTGCTGATGCAAGATACGGGGCAGCTTCTGGTCACGGGCCATACGAAGCACCTGTGTACGGATCGGAACGGACGCGTGCGGCGATTCCCGCCAGATCTCGTCGACGCGTTCTCCACCGGGGCGCAGAACAGTGCCTGAGATCCCCGATCTGGAGGTGATCAAGGAGTACCTGGAGGGGGTGCTGCCTGGTCAGCGGATCGAAGCGGTGGAGGTGCTACGGCCACTCGTGGTGCGCACACTCGTCCCAGCTGATTTCGCCGTGACTCTACAGGGCAAGCGGCTCTCCCACGTCAGGCGGAGGGGGAAGTTCCTGCTTCTTGACCTGGAGAGTGGACACGTGATCGTGGTCAACCCGATGCTGGCGGGACGGTTGCATTACTGTCCTCCGGACGAGCGACGTCCAACCAAGACGTTTGTGATCCTCCACCTCTCCGGCGGGATGGATCTGCGCTATGTGGACCCCAAGGCCATGGGCAAGGTCTACCTGACGCTGGATGAGGGACTCGTACCTGGCTTCGCCGCGCAAGGCCCTGATGCCCTCGATCCCGCACTAACCGCGGAGGTTTTCCGTGAGAGACTGTTGCCGCGGCGGGGGGAGATCAAGGGCCTACTGACCAACCAAGGCGTGGTGGCAGGTATTGGCAACGCCTACGCCGACGAGATCCTCTTTGACGCTGGACTGTACCCTTTTCGTAAGCGGCCCAGCCTGTCTCGTGAGGAGGTCGAGCGGCTGTACCACTCGATGCGATCAGTGCTGCCCAAGGCCATCGTCGTCCTGAGGGAGCGCGTCGGCGAGGACATAGAGGTCAAGATCAGGGACTTCCTGAGCGTGCATGGCAAGGGTGGATCCCCGTGTCCCCGGTGTGGAACCCCTATCTCGGAGATAACGGCCAGAGGGAGGCTCACCAACTTCTGCCGGACCTGCCAACCGGGCAGGATGATCAGGGGGTGAGGTGTGAACAGGTCACGGTTTGAGAGGCTGGTTGCGGAAGCTCTGGACAGTCTGCCGCCCGAGTTTCAGGAGAAGATGGACAACGTAGACGTGGTGATCGAGGCTTGGGCCAGCCGTGAAGAGATGGAGAAGGCGGGCCTTTCTCCTGACGAGACTCTTTTCGGCTTGTACGAGGGTGTGCCCTTGACTGAGCGCACCACTCGCTACGGGCTGGTATTGCCAGACAAGATCACGATTTATCAAGGACCTATCGAGGCCTACTGTCGCAGCGCGGAGGAGGTTCGTGGTAGAGTGCGGCAGGTCGTTATGCACGAACTGGGCCATCATTTTGGCATTTCTGACGAACGCCTGCGGGAGCTCGGGGTGTATTGACCAAACCCCGGTCGCGCTGGCGAACTGACCCCCCCTAACTTCAACGCCGGTGCCAAGATCCCTCCGATGGCTTCCACGATATCGTTCTTGACCAGAGTAATCTGGGTCTGCGTGCGCAGTACGCGGATGTCAACGTAGCTGGCGCCCCGCGTCTGGGCCAGGTCGAGGTCCCTGTTGGTCAGTTCCTGCAGGGTGCCCTCCTTTCGATCGACGACGGGTGCCGCGACGATTTGACGGCGCTGCAATCGTGTGGTAGACTTGTAGTAGTAGCTTCTTGTTCTGTCGCGCAAGGAGAATCTGATGCCGCTCTATGAGTACTGTTGCGACGACTGTGAGTGCAAGTTCGAGGTTCTGCGCAGTTTCAGCCGGGCCGACGAGCCTGTTCCGTGCATTGACTGCCACGGCTCTCACACCAGTCGAGCCATCTCCCTGTTCTCGGCGGTGAGCAAAGGCGGCGACGGAGGCGAGAGTAGCCGCTCCCTGACCGGTGGCGGCTGTTCTGGCTGTGCCGCGACCGGCTGCGCTACTTGCGGGACGTAGGGCATAGTAGGCCGTTTCGGAACGTTGGTCCATCCGAGGGTCTACGTACTGAGTGACGGCGCGATCGCGCCATGACTAGCGCGATGACCTGACTCGGTCGTCGCGCTTTCTTGTCTCGCTGATACATCGCTTGGCATCGCGGTGTGTCGGACAACAAAGGGAGGTGCCTGATAGGCGCTTGACAAACGAATCACGTATCAATCTGGTAGCGGAGTTCTCGAGGTCGAGGAGGGTCGCCGGAAACAGGACCCTCCTCGATTTTGATGTGACGGATCTGTTGGACGGCCTGGAGTTGGAGGAGTTCCGGAGACAGACTGGGCTCAGCAAGTCGCCTGTAACCCTGGTGTTGCCCAACTTGCTCCTGGACACTTCCGCCCAGAGAGAAAGACAGGACCGGGTGGTCGTGGCCTTCTTGCACGGCTTTGGGGGTAGCAGAGGTTCTTGGGGCATACGGCAGCCGTCGCTGGGCCGCGAGGGAGGGCTCGTCTCCAACGTCCTGCGCTCCGTAGAGAAGTTGGGGAAAGAGGCCATCGGCGTCGTACTGGCCGGTCTGGGTCAGGACGGCGGGAATGTGGATCCGACTGCGCGCAACCTGGGCCTCACACCCGAACACTATTCGCGGCAGTTGGAATACGTCCTGCGTTACCTGGACCTATATGAGTGCGGCCGAATTGTGGGCATCGGTCACTCCTTCGGTGCCGCGGCGCTCTGGGAGTTCGCCAGGCGCAACTCAGCAGGTGGCTCGGAGCCAACCGGTCGGGCAGAAGAGAGGCCGGAACTGTCTGTGGTGTCCATCTCTCCCGTGAGGACCATGACCCAGAGCACGGGACTGAGGCTGGGCTGCCACGTTGCTGGACAGGGTCTTGATCTGTTGGTGCGTCCGCTTCTCCGCCTGTGGCGTTTCTCGAGCGGAAGACTCTGGGACCTGGTAGGCATGGCTTCGGTTCTCAAGGGGCTCGCACGGCAGGGGCCGTTTCGGGCGAATCTGGCCGGGATCAAGGGCCTGGTGTTGGTGGGGGAACGCGATTGGTTCGCTCGCAGGGGGCTCACTGTCGGCTTGCAGAATGCTGGCTGCGCGTGGCCGGTGGCACAACTGGCTGGCCTGGGACACAACCTGCTGTGGCATCCTGCGACTGTCAGGGCGCTTGTCAGCTACATGCCCACGCTCCTGTAGGGATCGGTTCGAGACACACGCGGTATAGAGCGGCAGGAGTCGTGAGATCGGTACTCGCGCGGCGGAGATGGTGAGCGGCCACGACGGAGCGCCCGACTGGCGAGCACCCTATTCTGGCAGGGCCCCGAAGCACTTCGCGAACTGCGCTTGACACGGCATTGCCCGCTCCCATCGGGCCTGGTGTGGCTGCGCTCGCGCGAGCCGGTGGCTGGAACGCCCCACGTGGACTATAATCGGCGGCGAAGGAGCGCTAGGTTGGGTTTCAGCTTCGACCTGGAGAAGAAGTGTCGGGACACCTGGGCTCGCGTCGGTGTGCTACACACGCCTCATGGCGATGTACCTACCCCCGTGTTCGCCCCGGTAGGTACCCAGGCCACGGTGAAGACGATGGCACCTCGCGGACTGCAAGAGGTTGGCGCTACCCTGCTCGTAGCCAACACATATCACCTGTACCTCCGCCCGGGAGCAGACATCGTGGCCAGGCTTGGCGGGCTTCACAGCTTCATGGGTTGGGAGGGGCCGATCCTGACCGACAGTGGGGGGTTCCAGGTCTTCAGCATGGGTGACTTGCGGGAGATAGACGACGATGGCGTGACATTCCGATCGCACATCGATGGCTCAGAGCACCGT
>CAYGQI010000166.1:0-2811 GCA_964351925.1 uncultured Anaerolineales bacterium
CATGGCCTGTTCCACGGCCCGAGAAGCAGGGAGCTCCCTCCGTTCTGATTGTGGTGGTCCTGTACCTATTATGCAGACAAAAACTTGACATTCGGTACAGAATGCTGTAGAATGTGAGTAGATCAGTGCGGAGGTTGGCAGCATGGCCATTACTCTGAACCTCAACGTCCTCATGGCGCGCTGGGAGCAGGTCAATCCGGGTCAGAAACTCACCCTGCGAAGACTCAGCGACCTCGTGGGGGTCGACAAGAACACCCTCGGCCGGCTCAGGAGTGGAACGGCGGAACGCGTAGACCTCAGCACGCTGGACGCTCTATGTCGCTTTTTCAACTGCGCCCCCAATGACTTGCTGCTCTTCAGCAAGGATGGCACAGGGGTCGCCAGAGCGGAGAGGAGGGACAGCATGAAGGACAAGCTGGTCAGGGACGTGATGCACCGCAAGGTCATGAGCTGTCGAGTGGATACGCCACTACGTGAAGTTGCCAGGCGGCTGGACTCCGAGAAGATCAACGCGCTGATCGTGGTCGACGAAAGCGGTGATCTCTCCGGGGTCGTCTCTCAGACCGACCTAGTCAAGGTCTGTGAACGGGATTGGGAGAGTATGGTGGCCGAAGACGTGATGACGTCAGATGTGGTCACCGTCGTGGCTGACATCCCCGTTCGGGCTGCGGTGGAGTTGATGGTCGACAACCAGATACATCGCGTGGTCATCACTCAGGGCGGACTGGCCCCACGCCGTCCGGTGGGTGTTCTCTCCATGACCGACGTCGTGCGGGAGATGGCGCGATAGCCCGCAGAGCAGTGCACCGCCTGCCCCACACGGGCCGCCTACCCCGTAGACTGACCCGCGGCTCTGGTTCAACGGCTCGCCTCTCAGGACAGTCACCTACCTCAAGGGTATTTAGCCACGGGGCCGCGGTTGGATGGTGACCATGCTCTAGACGGACCCGCTCCCCTGGTCCTTGGTCACCTGCGCTGCACATACTGGCCCGGCTTTCTGTCCGTGCGCCACGAAGACGCTGACGCTGGCGAAGCTGTCCCCGCCCGCGGACTGTGCGCAGCAGTCCTCACCCACACAGTCGCTCGCCACACCGCGCAGCCCTGCTTCCGAGAGCCACATCCTAACGTCCTCGCGCTTGAACCCCAGCCAGCGATCGTGTTGCTCGGTCCTCAGGAACTCGAAGGGGTGCTCGTCCATGTCGGTGATGACGAGCCGGCCACCAGGCTTCAGAATACGAACCATCTCACCTATAGCCCGAGGCGGAGAGTCCACGTGATGCAGGTACATGTTCGCGAACACGTAGTCAACCGCCTCATTGTCGACGGGCAAGGACTCCGCGCGCCCGACCCGGTATTCGATGGTGTCGAGATGGGAGAGCTTGCTCCGCATCTCGTTGAGCATGGCTTCCGACTGGTCAACGGCGATCACTCTAAGGCCCTTTCGCACCAGACCCTCGGTGACGAACCCCGAGCCAGCTCCGATATCGGCGGCCAACTCTCCGGGTCGCACGTCGGCCACACCGATGGCCTTCTCTCTGACGGCTTCCGAGAAGAAGACCTCCCGCATCTCGTCCCACTGTGGGGCGACCTCGTCGAAGTAGTCCTTGCTGCTCACATCCCGCCTCCAAGCTCTCTCACCGGCGTCGTGCCGCGACTCTGCCCGTCCGCCGGCCACTCATCATGGGAACAGCCCCGATTCCGTATATCCGAGATGCTTCCCGTCTCCGAGTGTCGGCGGGAATCATCCCTTCCGACGATCACTCGGGCCCTCTCTCAGCCTAATGTGCTGGGGTCTCTTCCTGGCACACGGTCAAGAATCCCCCATGCTTCGAGGTCGAGCTTCACGGTGGTGAAGTACCACGATATGGAGCCCTGGAACTTGCCTTGAAGGTCTCCCTCCACCTCCTGGCGTACCACTTGTAGGGGGACTCCTCCTCTTCCCCTCAGGGAACGCAAGATGGCAGCGCTCATGACGTCGTACTTCTGCCTGCTGATGCTGACTCCTTTCTTGCCCTGAGGATGTGTTGTCAGTATCCTTTCTCCAGGCTCAGCACTTGATCCCCTCGCCATGCTTGCTCGCTCCTGTTCCACAACGGACTCCCTGACCCCGCGTGATGCGACCATTATAGCGGCACTTCAGTCCCGTGTCCACGGGCAGGAGTTGGATCCTCAGACTTGCCCGGCAACGGAGTCCGCTGAGCTCTCCGAGGGCCTGAGTGCGTGCAGTCGTCGGGCAGCCAGCTCCATCGACTCCCTTCGGCCGGACTCTCGGCAGCAGGTGCAGTCGAACGGCTCGATCTCCACCCCTGGCGCAATTCCCAGCGGCAGCTGCCGACAGCCAGCGGAGTGGCCAGGAGGCCTGCCCGGTGCAGCAAAGTTGACAGATTTGCTGGACTATACTATAGTCGTCTTGCATGGAGATCGACGGATGAAGTTGTCTACAAAGGCCCGGTACGCGGTGCGATCCATGGTGGACCTGGCAATGCACTGCGATCAGCACCCCGTATCCCGCAAAGAAATCGCCGCTCGACAGGATATCTCACCACACTACATGGAGCAGCTCTTCGCCAAGCTGCGAGATGCTGGCCTCATCCAAGCGGTCAGAGGCCCCGGGGGAGGATACCTCCTGTCCAGGGCGGCAGACCAGATCACCATTGGTGAAGTAGTGCGAGCGGTGGAGGAGATCCTCTCCCTCGTCCCGTGTCTGGTGGCCGAATCCTCCCTGTGCTGCGACCGGGCAGCGAAATGTCCCACCAGGCGCCTGTGGAGTGAGCTTGGGGAAAGAGCCAGCGAGTTCCTGGACTCCAAGAC
>CAYGQI010000166.1:2911-4170 GCA_964351925.1 uncultured Anaerolineales bacterium
ATGACCGGTCGCACCACAAACACCATATCTCCGGAGGAACTGGAGTTCTATTCGCGTCAGATAGTCCTGCCCCAGATCGGATACGAAGGGCAGTTGAAGCTGCGCGACTCCAGCGTCTGCGTCGCCGGTATGGGCGGCCTTGGGTCAGCAGCAGCGACACAGCTGGCCGCCATGGGAGTGGGGCAGTTACGCCTAGTGGACTATGACGTGGTCGAGCTATCCAATCTCCAGCGACAGCACCTGTATGACGTGAGTTCGGTCGGCTACCCCAAGGTGGAGGTTGCTGCCAAGCGGCTGCGCGAACTGAACCCTCATGTCCAGATTGAGCCGTTGCCTCTAGCCATAGGTGCCCACAACGCCGAGGGACTGGTCAAGGACGTCGACCTGGTGCTCGACGGTCTCGACAGCATGACTCCGCGATACGCCATCAACAGGGCCTGCGTGAAGCTGGGCGTCCCCTATGTCTTTGGCGCGGCGGTCAGCGTCTATGGCAATACCTCCACCATACTGCCTGGAAAGACCGCGTGCCTGGAATGCTTCTACGGCTCGATAGAGGACGAGGCCCTGCCATCGTGCTCCATCTTGGGCGTCCATCCCTCGGTCATCAGCCTGGTGGCCAGCATCCAGGTCGCTGAGGCGACACGCGTCCTCCTGGCCCAGGAGCCCAGGCTAGCAGGAAGGCTCCTTTACTGCGATATCGAGGCTCTGGAATTCGAGCGGGTCGAACTCTCCAGGATCCCCGACTGTCCTGTCTGCGGGTCGGGGCCTCGGCAACCATCGGTCATGTCGGGGCACAAACTCGTCTCCGAGCTATGTTCCAGAGAGGGGCGAAGGACCTTTGCCATCAGGCCGCGAGACGACCTGGCCCTGGACATGAAGCAGATGCGCGAACTCCTGCGTAAGAAAGGCTTTCACGTCAGGGTGAGGGCCAGGCTGGGGACCACATTCCAGTGGAGCTCCACAGGACAGGCAAGCGTGCTAGCCAGTGGCGTGATGATTGTAGAGGGGGCCCGCACCGAAAACGAGGCCTATGACCTGTTCCACACCCTTGTCGTGGAAGGTCTCAACA
Organism: uncultured Anaerolineales bacterium; assembly: GCA_964351925.1. Classification (GTDB taxonomy): domain Bacteria; phylum Chloroflexota; class Anaerolineae; order UBA7937; family B3-Chlor; genus JAUVXJ01. The sequence goes on from CAYGQI010000166.1 coordinate 3,981, forward strand.
TCGCGCTCTCGGACGAGGACAGACGCCAGGAACCCAGCCAGAGCCAAGACGATGGACCTGACTAGGTGCCGTCTGCCGATAGTCTGATGGCGGGCCGCTTGCCGAGGCCTGACCAGGGGAGGAGTCGTTGAGACGGGGCGACGCAGACTCGTCGCCGTCAGGCCATCTTCTCCCCACATTCCGGGCAGAA
>CAYGQI010000167.1:0-4157 GCA_964351925.1 uncultured Anaerolineales bacterium
CGGGTCGGTGATGGCTGTCCTGATGATGCCCATCGGTCCCTGGCCCAGGTGGCTGTAGGCACCCAGATAGGGAGACCGGCCTTCTGGGTTGTAGTGAGGGATGATCACGTAGACAGCGATGACGAACCACGCAATCCCCAGGGAGATGGCAGCGGTGCTAACCCGCCAATTCCTCTGCAAGAAGAGGGCGTAGAGCCCCAGCATCACAACCAGCAGGGGCATCTCCTCTTTGCAGGACATGACCAGCACGGCGAACAGGAAGAACAGCGCGTATCTTCGCTTGTCCAGAAAGTAGAAAACATAGGGAAAAAGGCCAGCGACCAGCGTGGTAGGATGGAAATCAAACATGTTGGCCGCCTGGAGGGCGGGAAAGAGCAGATAGGACAGCGGAAAGACCACCGTGCAGAGGCTGGTTCCCACCTGCTCACGGGCCAGCAGGTAGATAGGCCATGCCCCCAGCGCAACGACTACCGTCTGGAACACCAGCAGCGTACGAGGATCGCTGTAGATGAGATAGAGCGGCGAGATCAAGATCAAGATGGGATCGACGTGATATGCCAGACGCGTGCCCTCCTCTCCCCAGTTGGTGAAAGGAAGGAACCTGCCGCGGAGGCTGTTCCACACGGCTTGGTCCATGTTGCCCAGATCGAAAGCCGTGGTCTCGAAGGCCTCGTGCTTCAGCACTGTGACGTAACTGAAGAAGGCGATGTACAGGAGAATGGCCGTCCACACTAGGGCGGCCGTCAACCTGGGATCACTCGTCTTCCCACGCCAATTCATCAGTCGCGGCCTCTTGGTACTTCAGGCGTTCCGTGGCAGCCTGTGTGATCTCACAATGGCAGGGTGCAACAACCTGGACAGTCCCCATGGACAGGCTATCCCCTCCCACCCGTCCCAGGGTGTCCCGTACCGGCAAGCGGTCGCCTTCCGCGTCATACAGTCCCGCGATGAGTTCATACTCTCCCGCCAGCACACTCTCAGGTATCAGAAGGCCATGGTTGTCACGAATGGACTCCCCGACGTGCCAACTGGTCGTCGGCCGCCAACCTCCCACTGGCCCGCTGTCTCTTTGGGCCACGATGCGACCCTCCCCATCGACCAAGTGGACGAAGACCTTGTAGTCTCTGGGGATCTCGGCGTGAGCCTGCCACATGAACGTCAGCGGCAGGATTTCGCCTGCCACGATCTTCTCGGGAACAGGGCTATGGCCGAGCAGGGATATCTGCCCACCGAAGTCGGCCACCGGCGTGTCGCTCAAACCATCGTCCGCGGCGCCGGCCAAGCAGGAGTACAGAGTCAGTTGCGCAGGACCATACCAGGCATTGGCAGCCGGGAAGCAATTCTCACTCAGCCACCGGCCCACGACGGACTGCATCTCCCCGCCTTGACCGCTTTCGAAGACCGTGGCCACCCGCTGATGCTCAGCGATCGCCTCCTGCACTGTCTGCACGAGGGCGGCCTCATCGGCGCTCTGCGACTCATCGAGCAGGAGCAGGTGTGGGCGGCCCTCATAGTACCGGCCCAACAGTGCGACCTGGTGCGGGGGATGCAGGACAAGGGTATCACCATCTCCGAGAAGACCCTCCAACTCGTGTCCCAGAGTTTCGTACTGCTCGGCCTCGTAGCCTTGGGGCAGTTGATACATCCTCTCATACAGGTAGATAATGTTGCCGTCGGGCAGCGGGTACTCCTTCACCGGGCGAAAGGCTTCCTGGAAGAGCGCCGGAGGCCGCTGCAAGAGCATCTCCACCACCTCCAGAGACTCGGCATCCAGCTTATGATCGGGATTGGCGCTGGGCACGGCCACGTAGTCCACCTCGAAGAGTTGGGGATATGCCGGCCTGCCCGTCCAGTTCTGGGCCAATTCCCGCAGCCTCACGTCCGGATAGTCGGTGTAGATGAGATACAGGAAGTGCTCATCGTGCACCTGACGCGTATTCACCAGGAGGGCCAGTTCCACCGGCTGGCCGCGTGCCTCAGCCTGGCCAGATAAGTACTGCAAGATGTCGGGGACTACCCAGAACCTTCTGTCGGTGTCGCCCCAACTTGGCAGTTGGTTCTCGAACATATGGGCAAAGACGCTCACCGGTCCCACAACGGCAGCGTCACGCACCCACTGCAGTCCATCGAAGGAGAGAGCCAGCCACTGTGTTGTGCCCAGCACCACCACCAAGGCCACGCTGGCGAGACGCGCCTTCTTGAACCGAATCCTGGTCAGGCCATAGGCCACGAGCACTCCCAGCGCCGGGAGTATAGACATGATGAAGCGGGAATGCTTGGAACTGGGTCGAAAGGAAAAGACCAGGTATGGCACGACGATCCACAGCAACAGTAGCAGGAAGTCACTCCTGAAAATCTGCTGCCATGCCCTGCCCCGCCTGAGAGCCCTCCAGGCAAGGGCCAGGAGGCCAATGCTCGCCAGCACCACAAGCACCATGTAGATTAGCGACAGGTGCTCGTGCGTCAGGTGGTCCAGATAGTAGCCGAAGGCCCAGCTTTGACGTTGGGGCCTTCCCCAGGCGATGAGGAAGGCATGGCTCACAAAGTCGATCCTGGGCAGGTACCACGAACCCGCCACCACAAGGCACAACCACAGGCTCGCTGCCACATTCCATCCCCGACTACCTGGTTGCTTAAGCAGGTAGATCAGGCCGCCGAGCAGGAACCAGGAAACGGCCGCCAACAGATGGCCCAGCGGGAGCTCCGCCGTACGATCGAAGTTGGGCAAGTACCAGATGAGGGTCAAGACGGCCCCCGCTATGGCGGCAACCCCCATCCACTTCCGGTCCAGGCGCAGCGATCGCAGACTGCCCCTGGCATTGGACAAGAGTCCTGTCCTCAAGAAAACGACCAGCAGTGCAGGGAACACGAATAGCGAGAACGTCCACTTGGTGAGTAGGCCCAGTCCCGCGCTCAGCCCAAACAGCAGGCTGTACAATCTGTGATTGAACTGCTCGCTCAGGAGCAGCAGCCAGATGCTCAATACCACCATGGCAGTCAGGGAGAACTCGATATACGTATAGCGGGACATGGCGAAGACCATGGGCGACGTTGAGGCGAAAAATGCGGCCAGGAGACCGACTCCCTTTCCACCGATTCGGCACCCCACTCCATAGGCCGCCACCAGAAGCACGATGAGGAAGATCGTGTTGACGGAGGCCGCCACGTCCATGGAAACACCGAAGAGCCTGTAGAAGGCAACCATGGCCCAGTGAAACAACGGCGGGTAGTAGCCGCTGTGGACCCAGGCCTCGAATAATGAGCGAAGGGACACGTACTCCAGGAGGTCGTTATAGACCAGGCTTTCGATCAGATGGCGAGGCCTATCCCAGCCCAGGAGGACAAAGTTGGTAGATAGCCATGCCCAGTTGACTGCCACCTGGGCAGCTATCAACAGGCCGAGCAGCAGCAGGTGCCAGCGGTGCCTCAGGAACTCCTTGGCCAACTGCAAAGCAGAGCTCGACGTCTGGTTATCTGTCATCGTACGTTTCTCAGTCGCTGAATGGCCTTCGACTCCCCGCAGATCTGACACCGCCTCTCATGCTCGTCCTACGGACACTACGACCCGTAGCGCATGGCCAGGTCCTAGTGATACAGGGTGCCATCGCTTGGAAGCTGGTGATATCTCGATGGTGTGCTATCGCCCGACCTGGCTCGACACCCACCAAGAAGGAGTCAGCCGGGTTGCCCCTGGCGGACGATATGACCCCACGCCGCCCTCAACTCCAGATCCTCGTGGTAGAGTTCGGCCACGTCTTCCGGCTGCAGACCCTCCCTCACGTACAGCACCCAAAGATCGTCGTACATCACTGGCGCTATCTTCAACGCCCTGCCTCGTGCGCTGCTCTCGTCGTCCACTTCGAAGACCACCTTGTAGACGAAATCCTCTGCCTGAGCCAGTTCTAGGTCAATGGCCTGCATCTTCTCCCTTGCCGGGCCCACAAACCACACTCCGCCCTGACGCTCCTCGTCGGGCGAGAGAAACACCTCGCTGCCCCCGATCAGAAAGGACGCACCTTCCAGACTCTCTTCATATCGCGGCAGCACTATCTGGGGAAACGGCCCGGGAGAGACTATGACGTCCCCAGGAGAGATCCTTGCCGCCACCAGGGCTGCGACGGATCTCCAATCCACCCTATCTTCGCCATAGTAGGCCC
>CAYGQI010000168.1:0-4129 GCA_964351925.1 uncultured Anaerolineales bacterium
TGCCTCGGTGAACAGGCCGTCAACGGTGAGGAACCCCAGTTGCTCCGGGGGGAGGTTCACCAGGGGCGCGTCGCTGATCTCTGGCCCCGCTCCGGTGAGCAGGGTCGTCCAGGCGCTCTGGGAGTATGATGGGAAATGGCCCATGCAGGGGGCTTCGAGGCCTTGCTGTCGCAAGGTGTTGAGATAGGGCATGTCGAGGGAGGCCTCGTAGGTCAGACCCCCTACCAACACGAGGACTACTTGCTGCACGAGGGGGCTGGTGGGCTCGGCGAGGCTGGGCTGCCCAGCCAGAACGGAGCGATGGCTGTGGATAGAGTCTCGTATGCGAACCAGCCACAGATTGGAGCCCCAGATAATGGCGAACAGGAGGGCGCCCCTGACCAGCAGGCCGGGCCCTCTTCTCAAGATGACGCGCATGGTGTTGCGGCAGCCCCCTGGAGTTGGGAAGTCGGTAGCCCACCGGCGGCTGTTCTTGTATAATAGGCGCCGGAAAGGGACGTTGCGGTGAAGATCAAGTCCTTTGACGTCCTGTTGCTCTTCGCGCTCGTGCTGGCCAGGGTGCGAATAGACACCCTGGCGGATCGCCTGGTGGCGCAGCGACGGGTGGAACTCATCAAGCGCATCCCCGTGGTGGGTTCATTGCTGTCGGAGAAGGCCCTCGGTCTGCTCCAGCATTGGATGACAGACCCCATCAGCCTCCTGCTGATCAGTATCACCTTCGGCCTGCTGCTTCTGTACCTGTTCTTTGACGTATGGCATGGCTTCAGCGAGCAGGGACGCCAGCGGGCCAAGCTAGCCCTGGTGTTCTGTATCATCTTCACCACTGTGGTGTCCCTGTCCACGTTCTCCGTGCTCCTGCGCCATGTCACGGGTCCGGCAAGCTTCTCTCACGACGGCGGTGTTATTCAGACGGAGGAAGCGGCCAGGTACATCCTCGCCGGCAAGAACCCCTACGTCGAGGACTACGTGGACACACCCATGGCCGAATGGGGCCTGGATTACCAGACCGCGTTGTATCACTATCCCTATCTGCCCTGGACCTTTCTCTCCTCTGCGCCGGTGCAGCTTCTGAGCGAAACGCTGCTGGGCTGGTACGATCAGAGGTTCGTCTATCTGTTGCTCTTCGTCGTCATGCTCGTTGTGGCGGCGCGACTGGTCCCGGCAGGGGACCAGCGATTGTGCCTCGTGATGTTGCTGGGGCTCAACCCCATCATGGGCAGCGACATCATCTTCGGGCAGAACGACGTGTTCGTACTAGCCTGGATCATCTTCTCCGTGTACTTGCTGAAGCTCCGCAAGGACACCTGGTCTCTGGTGATGCTCGGACTGGCCTGTGCCAGCAAACCAACAGCCTGGTTCCTCGTGCCTTTCTACTTCCTATACCTGGTGCGTCGAGAAGGGTTCTCCCCGCGAAGTGGCATCAAGCCTCTCGGCCTCTACCTGCTGCGAAAGATGGTCCCGCTGCTCGTTGTGGTCGCCGTTCTAGTCTTGCCTTTTGTGGCCTGGGATCCGAATGCGATGTTCGATGACGTCTGGCGATGGAGCAGCGGTACCGCGGATGTGCCCTACCAGATCACGGGTTGGGGACTGGCCAACTTCGTGCTGGCGCTGGGCCTGGTGGAGTCCCGCCTGAGCTACTTCCCCTTCTGGATACCGGAGCTGCTGATATGCTTGCCTCTCTTGTCGTATCTGCTGTGGCGACAATGGAAGCACAACTTCGTCGCTTCTATGCTCTACCACTACGCCTTCCTGGCGCTGGCTTTCTTCTACACGTCACGATTCATGAATGAGAACTACCTGGGTTACTTGCTAGCCGTGCTTGCCCTGGCGATCTGTATCGATTCCTCGCCGCCAGAGAAATCACCACTCTCGTCCAGTTAGCGCTGTCGCCCGCTACACGTTCAATTCAGCGACGGTCACACCCTCTCCGCCCTCCTCCGGAAGCCCTGGTCGGTACGATGCCACGAGGGGATGCCGATGTAGCTCCTCTCGCACCAGCTGGCGAAGCGTACCTGTGCCCTTGCCGTGGACGATGTGCACCTCTGGCAGACGAGATAAATAGGCCCGGTCCAGGTATTTGCCCAACTCGATGATCGCCTCTTCGGCCCGGTAGCCTCGCAGGTGCAGGGCCAAGGGGGCCGGCGTCAAGGGTAAACGGGCCACGTAGGTGCTCTCCGGTCTCGCCTCCGCTTCTTCCTCGAGTCGTTCAAGATCATCGAGTCTCACCTTCACCCGGAACTTGCCGACCGCGATCTCGACCTCTTCGTCGTCGAGTAACGCGGTGATCTGCCCGCGCTGGCGAAGGTCCTCCACCCATACTGGTTGCCCGACTTGAAGCTTCTCCTTGTCGATGGGGTACAGTCGGAGGGATGGCTCTGGAGGCTGGATCGCCCTCTCCAACTCCTTCGCCCGAGCTCTGGCTTGGGGCAACTCCTGCTGTTTGACCTGTGGCTTGATGGCCCTGGAGATGGTCTGGAGCTCCTTCCTCACCTCGGCCAGCTCCAACCTGGCTTGCTGTCGGGCGCGGTTGAGGGTCTCCCGACGCTCCTCCTCGATCGCGGCCAGTTTCTCCTCAAGTTCGCTCTTCAAGCGTTCCGCCTCGGCGCGAGATTCTTTGGCAGCCTCCAGGGCCTCCACTGCCTCGTCGCGAGCCTTCTTGATATCCGCGAGCAGGCTCTCCACTTCCACATCTTCGGGAGCTAGGGACTGCGCGGCCTGAGCCACGATCTTCTTAGCCAGGCCCAGGCGAGCCGCGATAGCCAGGGCGTTACTCTGGCCGGGGAGCCCGATGCTTAGTTTGTAGGTTGGCGCCAACGTCTCAGCATCGAACTCCACGGACGCGTTCAACACGCCAGGGGTGGAATGGGCGTAGACTTTGAGGTCGGAGTAGTGGGTGGCCACGAGAGTCGTGATCAGCCGTCTGTGCAAGTGGCCGAGAATTGCTCTGGCCAGGGCTGAGCCCTCCACCGGGTCAGTACCGGCGCCCAGCTCGTCGAGCAGCACCAAGGACTTTCGAAAGGAGCGAGTCAGGATGTCCACAATCCTGGTCATGTGGGAGGAGAAGGTAGAGAGGCTCTGTTCTATGCTCTGCTCCTCGCCGATGTCGGCGTACACTCCGCTGAAGATGGAAAGGGCGGATCCCTCAGCAGCGGGAATGTACAGCCCAGCTTGTGCCATGAGGGCCAGCAGGCCGACCGTCTTCAGGCAGACCGTCTTTCCTCCGGTGTTGGGGCCAGTGATGATCAGGATGAAGGAATCGTCGCCGATATGGACATCCATAGGCACGACCTGGGAGTCTGGCAGAAGGGGGTGCCGAGCCTGTATGAGCCGCAAGGTGGACCCTGGATGGTGGAGAGCGGGACCGGGTTTTCCTCGGTCGCTGCGTGGGGAGCGGAAGGGCACCAGCTCCGGCGCGACGCCTCGTATGCTCAGGGCGTAGCGGGCCTTGGCGAAGGCCAGGTCGAGAGCGGCCAAAGCCCTCATCGTCCTGGCGATGGACTCTTCCTCTTGGGCGACGCGGGCGGTTAGCTGCTTGAGGACGCGCTCGACCTCTCGCTCTTCCTCCACCTGCAACTGCCGCCAACGGTTGTTGAGGTCCAGGGTGGCGAGAGGCTCGATAAAGAGCGTGGCGCCGCTGGCAGATTGATCGTGAACCACCCCTGGGATGCGACCTTTGAAGTCGGCCTTGAGGGGTATGACGTAGCGGCCGTGACGCTCCGTGACGATCCTCTCCTGGAGAAACTGATTGTTACTGGGAGAGGACACGATGTGTTCCAGCCTGTCCAGGAGCTCCTCGTGGACTTCGTCGACCTCCTGACGGATACGAGCCAGCTGGGGGCTGGCCCCATCGACCACCTCTGCCCGGTCGTTGATGGCGTCCGAGATACGTTGTGGCAGTTCGTCGTAGGCTTCGATCTCCTCGGCTCGGGCTGCCAGAAGGGGAAGACGGTTATCCAGGGGAGCGATGGAGCGACGGATGGACCGGGCGGCCAGGAGAGTGGTCCGGACATCGAGGAGTTCACTTGCGGTCAGCGTTGCCTGGACGCGGGCCTTCTGCAGCAAGGGGCGCAGGTTGGACACGCCACCGAGCGTGAGCGTGGGCTTGACGTCCAGAAGGTATCTGGCTTCG
>CAYGQI010000169.1:0-4129 GCA_964351925.1 uncultured Anaerolineales bacterium
AGGGACTGCATCGCGGTCAGGTCCACAGCGATCACGCCGTCGACCAACACGCCCTGGTCCAGTTGATACAGGTCTCGTGCCACCTGCGCGCTCGTGGGAAAGTCAGGATACCAGTTGGCGTCTCTCATCAGCCAGATCTGCGAAAGCATGTACCGCTCCAGGGCTTCAGGGGCATCGGGGTGAGGCTGGGAGAGATCATCCACAGCATAGCTGTCCCGGAAATCGAACTGCACGATCTTCCCATCGGCTATGCCCAACAGCGCCACGCTGCTGATGAATCCGCCCGTGGCCCGGAGCTCATGCTCGTTCTGCGCAAGTAGGAGATACGTGCGGGGTTCATCAACTCCGAGTAGAGAGGGAGCCACCAGCAGTCCCTCCACCCCGGTCTCCAACAGAGGAAGGTAGCGGTCCAGCCGGCCCAGGAGTTGGCCCAGTCTGGGGGAGAGCCGTCCCTCGTCGATTCGCTGGCGCAGTTGTCCAACCCTCTCCAGTTCCATCTGGGCCGCCGAGAAGTGAGGCTGGCCCTCCGACACGGCTGTCGCCACCGCCTCTCCCACGCCAGTCTCGGGAGACAAGTCCCCGGAGTCGCCCAGGAGGGGAAGCAACGGCTCCAGGCCATCGAACACCAGGTCGCCAGCCACCGATACGCCTATCCCCATCTCCAGGAGGTTCGCCCCTGCAGCTAGGTCTCCACCGACGAGGGGAAGCCAGCCTAGATACGGCGTTATGGCCAAAGCCGGGCCTAGCTCGGCCTTCAGGCCCTTGAGCTCGATCCCTACCTGGACCAGTTCGTCGTGCACGGCCTCCAGTTCTTCCGCTTGCAGACTGTAGAGTAGCTCCGCGTCTCCTCGGGCCTCCAGGCTGTGCAAGTGCTGCCGTAGAGACTCCACATGGCTCATCACGCGGACATACTTGGTGTAGCCGAAGAGTACCATACAGACCACCACGGTCAGCAGTGCGAGGGCGATGGCCGCAACTCTTGCTCGTCGGGACATTGAGTCTACCCCAGAAGAATCAGCCTGCTGCGGGACACTGCGAAGACGGACGGAGTGGCTCAGCCAATCGCCAAGTATACCACACGCAGACTGACGGGACAATGGCCTCATGGCGCTGCGCGACGGCGGTCTCACGGGGGCTGGCGCAGAGTGAATGCGGTCACCTGCGAGCTATGACAGTGCACTCGGGCCCCGCTTTTGTGTAACGTACGTTTGGATGGTAGAATATAAATACATCGCCCACGAGCCGACAGAGATGGCGTCCAAGGCACGCACAGCCCTCGCTTGTTCACTGCTCCTACTGCTGCTACTCTTGGCCCTGAACAGAGATTCTCTCCATCCGGCCGACTACTTCGGCTATCTCACCGATCCCCTCACCGGACCCCATAAGTTCGATTGGTGCGCCTACGAAGCGCGGACAATCTGGGAGAAGCTCACCAGCCAAACGATTGGGATCGATGAACCTCACGCCTTGGATGACGACCAGCGAGTCAGCACCGTGCGAGAGTACTTCGCCCTGGTGCAGGAGATCGGTCGGCTGGAGGGCGAGATCGCCATCAAGAGAGCGAAGGAAGGAGAGGCGGCACACACCGAGAGTCTTCAAGCTCAGCTGGAGCAGGTGAGAGCACAGCGCCTGCGGTCCGAGAACCTCGTGGAGAACATCATCCGTCACCAAGTGGAACAGGTTCTCCTTTCCCAAGGGATCACCCTGCGTCTTCCTCTCCTTCAGGGCCGGGTGATGCCGCCAGTGGAGTTCGAATTCCAGTCCTCGCCAGACTTCCTGGTCATCTCCAGGCGAGACAGGATAGAACGGATAGCAAGCGTCTCCCTCCAACCAGGCCTGAGTCTGGAGCGCACAGAGGAGATCGAGGACTATACGGACCAGTTTGATGTCTCCTCCCTGGTGGTCCCCACGGGAGGCGTCGGCGCATACCCCACGGTCATCGTGGAGAACACCTCGCTGGATTTCGCCATCAGAGTGGTCATCCATGAATGGACTCACAACTATCTGTTCTTCCAGCCCCTCGGCCAGCACTACGCGGACAGTCAGGAACTGACGAGCATGAATGAGACTGTCGCTAGTATGGTGGAAGACGAGCTTTCTCTGGAGTTGGCGAGGCGCTACTATCCCGATATCTACGAAGGAAGGATGGCGGCCCTGGCCTATGAGGGGTCAGCCGCTCTCGAACTGGTGCACGAGGACGAGTTCAGCTTCAACGCCCAAATGCGCAAGACCAGGCTCCGCGTAGAGGAACTACTGGCAGCGGGCAAGGTGGAAGAAGCGGAAGCCTACATGGAGCAGAGAAGGCAGAAACTGGTGGAGATGGGATACTACATCCGTAAACTGAACCAGGCCTACTTCGCCTTCTATGGTTCCTATGCCGCTGGAAAAGGCTGGGCCGCCGAGACCAATCCCATCGGAGAGCAAATGCACAGCCTAAGAGAGAGAAGTCCCTCCCTGCCCGACTTCCTGTCTACCGTGGCGCGCATGAGCACCTACCAAGATCTGCAGGACGAGCTGACTGCAGGATAAGCCATTCCGGTATGGCGAAGCAGTCCTGCCAGTCTCCGTCGCTATTCGACGTACCAGCCCAGCCCGAGTGTGCCCGGCCCTACGTGAGTGCCAATGGCGGGAGTCAACTCCGTGAGGTAGAACTCGGCAGGCTGGAAGCGTGACAGGACTTTCTGCTTCAGCTCAAGTGCCTCGTCCGCTCTGTCGGCGTGAGCCACGGCGGTATGAAGCACCCCGTTGGAGCGATCCTCCTGCAGCCTCTGGGCCATTATCTCCAGCATCCTCTCTGTGGCCTTGCGCTTTGACCGCACCCTCTCCAGAGGGTTGACCTCTCCATCGCACAAGTGCAACAACGGCTTGATATTGAGAGCCGTGCCGAGCATCGCCGACGCACCTCCGATCCGACCCCCCATGTGCAGGTACTTCAGCGTATCCACTACGAAGATCACGTTGATCTTGGGAATCAGCTGTTGGGCCGCGGCCACCACCTCCGGGAGGCTCTTGCCTAGCCGAGCCGCCCGGGCAGCAGCCAGGACAACGAACCCCAGCCCCACGCTGGCCGAACGCGAGTCTATCACCTCAATGTGGACGTGGTTCACCAGCTCGCGGGCAGCCAGGGCGGACTTGATCGTCCCGCTGAGCAGTTCAGAAAGGTGGATGGAGACGATCGCGTCCGCCTCCTTACTGAGCCCGGAGTAGACTTCGAAGAAGTCACCTGTCGAGGGTTGTGACGTTGTGGGCAACTCGGAAACTGCCCCCAACAACTCGTAGAAGCGCGAGGGCTCAACATCTACGCCGTCCCTGAGAGTCTGATCCTCGAAGATCACCTTCAAGGGAACGATGTGGATGCCGTACTTGTGCTGAGCCTCCACTGGCAGGTTTGCACCGCTGTCGGTCACCACGGCTACTCTGGTCACGAGTCTCCTCCCCAGGCCTCAGTCACTCGAGGCAGTCCTAATAAAACAAAAGAATGGCGTAAAAAAAGCAGCCTACGGCAAACGGCTCTCTCGAATCTTTTCACCCTCCACGGTCCTCACAACCTCCAAGAAGAACTCGGAGAGAGCCCTCTTGCTCTCGGCGCTCAACCTGCTCAGATCGTCTTGATACCTCTCCACATACGAAAGCAGCCTGCTGGTGAGGCCCCCGTCATTACCCTCGGCAACGAACAGGCCCAGTGGTAGCCCGGCGAGCGCCGCCAGGCCAGACTCGCCTGCTGCCAACAGTTTGCGCACCTCTTGCAGCAGCCGGGCCCTGGTCTCTCCTCCCAGCTGGCACACCTGCAGCACGATAGCCGTGATCACCTCAGTGCTGTGCAGCATAGGAGATCTGCGGTCCGGGATGCGGGAGATGAGCTCGTCCAGCATCTCATCGTACCCGTCCTTCCGCTTTCGCAGGCCACGAAGGATCTTCTCTTTGAGATCCTCCCATTCCCTGCGCTCGCCCTCCTCAGCGAAGGGACGGGTCAAGAGAGCCTTCGTCATTTGTGTCGGATAGAACACAACTGTGGAGCGGCCGGGTCCACGCTGCTTCTTGGGCAGGAGGTATTGTGATGCCACGAGCCCCTTTCGCTTCAGCAAGCGCAGCATGTCGTAGGCCGAGATGTTGCTTACCCTCAGCTTCT
>CAYGQI010000170.1:0-4094 GCA_964351925.1 uncultured Anaerolineales bacterium
CAGCTTGAGCGCCCATGCCGGCCATGAGGAGAGGATAGCCACAACACCACTCCTCCCCACCCAGCGCCGTGAAACGCTCCCCGGCCGCCTCCAGTATCTGCACGAAGGCCTGCGGGATGACATAGGTCATGGGAAAGAACGAGGACACACAACCGACGAAATACAGGGTGCGAGCCCCCTGCTCCCGCTCCAGACCTTCGGGCACGTGGTCCAGGTTCTCGCTCCATATCAGGCGACGACTGTTGTCGTCGGCGGAGATGTTGTGCGTGGTGAGGATGTTCTCGCCCAGGGTCCGCAGAGCCTGGATGCCGGCCTCCCCCTTGAGGGCCTCGCCCTTCTCCTCCATAGCCATCTGACGCAGGGCCTGAGTCAACCTGGCGATGCTGATCTCGTTGGGGCAGCGAGCGCCACACGTCTCGCAATGGAGGCAATACCAAATGCTGGGGCTGGCCAGCAACTCGTCCTTCAGCCCTAGCTGCACCAGACGCACCATCTCGGCCGGCCGGTAGGTCATGGCCAGGGCAGAGGGACAGCCCGCGCTGCACTTCAAACAGTAGTAACAGCGACTGAGATCCTCGCCGCTGATCTCCTCCACCTCAGCTGCGAAGCCGAGATCTACATTGTATGCCATCCCCCCACTGCTGATCTCCATAGAGCTTAAGTCCTCAGACTGAGAATGGCTTCCCTGCTCCTCGACGAGTGCCTCAGACACACGGGCCAATTCTAGCGCAGCCCATGTGCCGGTGGCAAGAGTATTGCCCTCTCGTCGCCCCGTCAGCCACCAAAGGCGAGGATGGAGAGGCTGATCACTCCCCCTGGCCTCACGTGAGGATCTCTCCCCTGGCGGCTATCTCCGCCAGTGTCGCCTTGTCCAGCACCTCGACCAGGCTCTGCTGTGCTTGCCGAAACAGAGGCTTTGCCGGGCAGGTGTCCGCCCTCGAGCAGCCATCGTAGGGCCCCGTGCAGAGATTGAGCACCACAGGCCCCTGGACAGCCTCCACTACCTCCCGCAGGCTGATGTCCTGGGCAGCCCTTCCCAGGAACACCCCTCCCGAGGCCCCCCGTTGGGTGCGAAGCAGGCCCGACTGGGTCAGTTGAGCAACCACCTTGCTCAGGAATGCGCCAGGTATCTCCTGGCGCTGGGCGATTTGTTCTGTCACCGTCCTGCTGCCCTCAGCCAGGCTGGCCACATCAAGCATCGCCCTGATCGCGTAGTCAGCACCTCTACTCACAATGGTCACGCTGCACCTCCTCCAGTTCCTGGCCTTCACTGGCCAGATCTCAACGGCACAAGATTGTGCCCGTTCTTCCGCTTCTCCGCGCATCCCTTCCCCTGGATGTGGCAGCCAGATCCTGGGGACCACGAACCCAGATCAGCGGGATGCCTTCCATGGGGTCATCTACGGTCGAGGGGTTGGCTCCGGCTCCAGAGGCATGGTGGTCAGCCTCCACGTGGATGGGCCACAATCCGCCGAGCGCAGCTAGCGCTTCTCGATCCCGTGAGTGTGCTCGATACTCCAACGGCAGGAGGGGATCGAAACCCTCATCGTCTCATGATATCGCGTGACGACAGCAGCGTCAGCGACGGTGAGATCATGCCCATGCTGCACTAAGGCGGCCTCGGCGCCCGTTCAGCCAGCGCGCTCCCGGCCAGCGCTTTCCCGATAAAGTATACCAGGTTATTCCACAATCTTCAAATGGAATACCCGGCGAGAGGGTGTTGGTGGCTCTACTCCTCAGGCGCCGGAGGGATGAACCCCTCGTCCATCAGCAATTGGATCTCCCCGCGCGCCCGTTCGATGATGCGACTGGCCTGCTCGTACAGTGCATCGCGGTCTAGCACCACGCGGGCCACACCTTGCTCGATGGCCTTCAAAGCAACGGCCACCGCCTCCCTGGGAAAGACCTCCCACTCATCCATGGTGGGGATGAGGTAGTCATCGTGGAGGCCGCGGTCCTGAGCCGTCTTCGCCAGTTCGTAGGCCGCAGCGATGCACATCTCGTCGGTGATGGTCTTGGCCCGGACATCGAGGGTGCCTCGAAAGATCCCGGGGAAGCCCAAGGAGTTGTTGACCTGGTTGGGGAAATCGGAACGACCGGTGGCCACTATCCGCGCGCCAGCCTCCTTCGCCTCCCAGGGCCAGATCTCCGGTATGGGGTTGGCACAAACAAACACGATGGCATCAGAGGCCATGTCCGCTATCCATTCCGGTTTGATCGTGTCCGGCCCCGGCGTGGAAAGGGCAATCAGAACGTCAGCACCTTTCATCGCCTCGGCGCTGCCACCTCTTACGTCGTTCTTGTTGGTCTTGAGGCACATCTCCCATTTCTCTGCGTACTTCTCCTTGAGCTCGGTTCTACCGCGATGGAGGGTGCCTTGGGAATCGCACATGACGATGTTTCCAGGGGTGACCCCCGCCGAGAAAAGAACCCGCGCGATGCACTGATTGGAGGCTCCCGCACCGACCATGGCAATGGTGACTTCCGCCAGGGACTTTCCCACGATCTCCAGGGCGTTGATCAGCGCCGCCAGGGTGACCGCAGCCGTTCCTTGCTGATCGTCGTGCCACACCGGAATCTCCATCTCTCTGCGTAGCGTGTCTAGAATGCGGAAGCACTTGGGCTGCGAGATATCCTCGAGGTTGATGCCTCCGAAGGATGGCTGGAGCAGCTTCACCGTGGCAATGAACTGATCGGGGTCCTTGGTGTCCAGGCAGATAGGCACCGCGTCCACACCCCCCAGATACTTGAAGAGCAGGGCCTTGCCCTCCATCACGGGCATTGCGGCCTCGGGGCCAATGTCGCCGAGGCCTAGCACCCGGGTGCCGTCGGTGACCACAGCGATGGTATTCCACTTGTTGGTGTAGTCATAGGCCAAGTCCTTGTCCTTAGCGATGGCCCGACAGGGAGCGGCCACGCCTGGCGTATACCAGATCCCGAAATCCTGAAAATCGCGGATGACACACTTGGCCACGACCTCGATCTTCCCCTTGTAGAACGGATGAAGCTTCATCGCATCCTCAGAGGGCTTCTTCGCTTTGGCTAACAGCTCTTCTTTAGTAAGCATTATTTGGCCTCCCATGGGCTCAGCAGCCGAGAACAGCGACCGCCGCTCACGAATCTGTCCCGTCTTTCAGTAACGCCATCACCGACGGGAACTCGGTGATGTGTGTGTGGGGCAAGAACAGCGCCGACATCCACTCGTCGTGGAAAGTATTGTCAGCGCTCAGTTCCAGATAGGTCATCCGCTTGGCCACGTCTGAGATACCCTTCCGGCACTCCCTGCTCAGCAGGGCCAAGTAGGCACCAAGGATAGACGTGTTGCCCAGGTACTTGAACTTGTGGCGCGGCAAGTCGGGCAGGAGGCCGATCTGGACTGCATTCTCTATATCCAGGTACTGTCCGAAGGCCCCTGCAATCAGTATGCGCTCCACAGTTCCCAGGTCCGTGCCCACGCTCCTCGCCAGCACGGAGAAGCCAGCGTAGACCGCGGCTTTCGCTCTCAGGAGATTGTTGATATCCACCTTGTTGATGACGATGTCCTGTCCGTGAGCACTGTCCCTGGACCAGACGACCACGTACTCGGGCCCATGGTCGCCCTCTCTCAGTCGAGGGCTGCCGAGTCCGACATTGATGTTCCCCGCCTTGTCCACGACACCGCTGATGAACATCTCGGCCAACAGTGAGATAAGCCCCGATCCGCAGATACCCCGCGGCCTCTCATCGCCTATGACTCTATAGCTCGGCTCGAAGGTGCCGTCGTCTATCCACACCTCCTCTATAGCCCCGGAGGTGGCACGCATGCCATCTCGTACCCCAGCGCCTTCGAAGGCGGGACCTGCCGAGCAGGCGCACGAGATGAGCCAGTCGCAGTCACCCAGAACAATCTCTCCATTGGTGCCGATGTCGATGAACAAGCTGACGTCCCCCAACTCACACATGCCGGAGCTGAACACGCCCGCCGTGATGTCGGCTCCGACATAACTGCCCACCCCCGGCAGACAGTCAACCGTGGCTAGAGGATAGATTTCGACACCAACCTGCGATGCCATCACGGGTAGAGGCTGGTTGGTGGTCGTGATGTAAGGCTCCAT
>CAYGQI010000171.1:0-1734 GCA_964351925.1 uncultured Anaerolineales bacterium
TACGTGAGCGCCCTGGTAGGGCTGGGGGAGTTGCTGCTCACAGGGTGCACCACTGCAGTGGATCAACTCTACCTCTTTCCCAATGGCGTCACGCTTGATGACGAGATACGGGCAGCCAGAGAGCTGGGCGTGAGGTTCCACCCTTGTCGAGGGAGCATGTCATTGGGTGAGTCTGAGGGTGGCCTGCCGCCCGATGATCTAGTGGAGGACGAGGGAGCGATCCTCGCTGATTGCCGGAGGGTCATAGAGGCTTTCCACGACCCCGGCCGCTACTCCATGTGCAGGATCATGGTCGCGCCTTGCTCACCTTTTTCGGTGACGCCCCAGCTGCTCGTTAGCTCTCGAGACCTAGCGAGGCAATATGGAGTCCACTGCCACACGCACGTCGCGGAGACACTGGAGGAAGAGGCGTACTGCCTGGAGCAGCACGGCCGCCGGCCGGTGGAGTACTTAGCGGACCTGGGATGGCTGGGTGATGACGTGTCGTACGCCCACGGAGTCCATCTGACCGAGCAAGAGATGCAGTTATTCGCCGAGACCGGCACAGGGATCGCTCACTGTCCCACTTCGAACATGCGCCTGGGCTCGGGCATAGCACCCGTGAAGCGCATGCTGGAGCTCGGGGTGAAGGTCGGGCTGGCCGTGGATGGCAGTGCGAGCAATGACTCCTCACATATGCTCAACGAAGCCCGCACGGCTCTACTCCTGCAGCGCGTCAGACACGGCCCCACGGCCCTCACTGCACGTCAAGTGCTGGAGATGGCAACACTGGGGGGCGCCGCTCTCCTGGGCCGTGATGACATCGGTTCCTTGGCGCCGGGCATGGCGGCGGACTTGATAGCTGTCGATGCTGAGCGTGTGGAGTATGCTGGGTCAGGTGACCTGGTCGCTGCTCTCGTGTTCTGCGGACCGGTGAAGGTGGATGTCAACATCATCGATGGCCGGATCAGGGTGGAAGATGGACGCCTGATCGGCGTTGACATCGATGCAGTGATGCGCCAGCACAACGAGTTGGCGGCTCGTATCAGCAGGTGAGCAAACGCGTGCCTCACCGGATGGATCACCCGGACCCCTCCCGATAGAAGGTGACATCTTCTTCCTTGACTCCTTCCTCCGCGAAGACTTCTATGGAGCTGATGCGGTGCATTGGGAAGATGACCGCTGAGCTAGCGTCCTTCAAGTAGTGTATTGGTTTACCGTCTTCGCGATGAGGGTCGAACACCGTTACGCTGCTGTCACCGGGATCTGGCATTCGCTCCAGATCTGCTACGATGGGGTCTTCATTCAGCAGATGCACTATCACCCTGTGGGCCATGTTGCTCTCCTCGGTCAGTAGTTGACTCTGGCCACCACGAGCGTTATGTTGTCTTCTCCGCCGCGGTCGTTGGCTCGGTCGATAAGCCGACTGCAGGCCTCCTGCGGGGACAACGAGTCCCCGATCACCTCCACCATCTCCTTTTCGGAGACCTGATTCCACAGTCCATCGCTGCAAAGAAGTAGGTAGCTGTCCTCCTGGAGGCGCAGGAAGTGGGTGTCGACGTCGAGTTCTGGTCCTTGTCCCACAGCGCGGTACAAGAAACTGCGCTGTGGATGCTCCTGTGCCTCGGCGGCGGAAATCTGCCCGAGTTCTACCAGCCTTTCGACGAGGGAGTGGTCTTGCGTGATCTGTCGAAGCTCCCCATGGTGGAGATAGTAGACTCGAGTGTCACCGACATGGGCCACGTAGGCACTGTG
>CAYGQI010000171.1:1834-4041 GCA_964351925.1 uncultured Anaerolineales bacterium
CTCGCTGTGGCGGGATCTGTCGGTTCTTCGTTGCTTGACGGACCAACCTGTCCCAGATGCCCATCGGTGTCTCCAGATCAGGTGCTCTCCGCTATCGTGCAGCACCCAGCAGGATCAGTCAGCAGGCTCAGTCGGAAACGCATACATCGTGTGGTCCGCGGATCCCACGTAGACCATTCCCCCGCTGACAGCAGGCGAACCAGTGATCGGGCCTCCGGTCTCGAATCGCCAGAGCAGGTTGCCGGTCTTGGTGGCCAGGCTGTAGAGATGGCCGTCAGCTGAGCCGACATAGACTGCCTCATTGTGCACTTCGGGTGAGGCTACCACGGGTCCTTTGGTGGCGTACTTCCAGATCAGCGCGCCTGTTCGCGCATCCGCGGCATAGACATGCTGGTCGTTCGAACCGAAAAAGATCATGTTGCCGTTTGCCACTGGTGAGGAAATCACCCGTCCCTTCGTTCGAAAACGCCACAAAGGCCAACCGTTTTCCAGGTCCAAAGCGTAGAGGTGAGAATCTCCGGACCCTACGTATGCCATGTCGTGCGCCACAGTCGGAGATGACTGCACCGCTCGGCCTGTCTGGTATTTCCATCGGAGTTCCCCGCTCTGCGCGTCAAGAGCGCACACGGCGCCGTCATCGCAGCCAAAGATGATGTACTCGCCGGCGATAGCGGGAGACGAGCGTATGGGTGCCTCTGCGTCAAAGCGCCATAGTTCCTGGCCCGACTTCGCGCTGACGGCGTAGAGGTGATGGTCGTCGGACCCGAAGAAGATATGATCGTATTCCGGCTTGGGAGAGGAGCGGATCCTACCGTTGGTGGGACATGTCCAGACTATGCGGCCTGTGCGCACGTAGACAGCGTAGAGGATCTGGTCCTCTGAGCCGAAGAACACTGTCTCGTTCCACACACAGGGCGAGGACACGATTCCGCCGTCTGTGGTGTATTTCCAGCGCTCCTTCCCCGTCCCAGCGTCAAGCGAGTGTAGGCAGTTGTCGTACGCTCCAAAGTACACACCGTTTTCGTACACCACTGGCGTGGAACGTATCTCATCCTCGCAGGTGAAGTACCACGTGGGCTCACGCTCATCCGAGCCGGAGGAGACCTGGGAGACAGCGGTGGACAGTGGGCGGTCGGAGGATCTCGCGACCTTGAGCAGATCGAGTTTCATCTCATGCGCCGACGGATAGCGATCCTCCAGTTCATAGGCCAGAGCTCGAGAGAGAATGGCCTGCAACTCCGCAGTGACGGAGGGGTTGAAGTCCCTGGCGGGGTGGTCATTGAACGTAAAAGGTGGTTCCTTCCGGGGATCGCGCCTGGTGAGCAGGTGATGGAGAGTGGCTCCCAGCGCGTATATGTCTCCCCTGGGCTCGGATATGCCTCGGTACTGTTCCGGCGGGGAGTAGCCCTCGGTGCCAATCATCGTGCCCCGCTTGCCCTCGTGGAAGATCTTGGCGATGCCGAAATCGATGAGTACGATACTACCGTCATGCCTAAGCATGATATTGGAGGGCTTCATGTCCCGGAAGACAATGGGATTTGGCTTGTGGTTGTGCAGGTAGGACAGCACATCACAAGTTTGCATCGCCCAGTCTGCCACTCTCTCCTGCGGCAGGGGATAGTCCATCTCGGTCAGGAGTGATTCCAGGTCGGTACCCTCGATGAACTCCAGGACCAGATAGACTCGACGCTCGTGATGGAAGTAGTCAAACACCTTGGGTATGGCCGAGTGGTTCAGGCTGGCCACTATGTTGGCTTCTCGCTCAAAGGTCTCGAGACTGATCCTGCTCGTCACACTGTCGCGAATCGTGCGAATCATCTCCTTCACCGCTACGAGTTTCTCCACCTTCGGGAAACGCGTATCACGAGCAAGATAGACTGCACCCATGCCGCCCTTGCTGATGAACTTGCGGATCTCGTATCGGTCCTGGAGAGTGTCGCCCGGAGACAAGAACTCATCTTCACGCCTGACGTGGCCGGACAGGCCGGATGCTCCCTGGTCGGTCGGGGGTACAGACCCGCGAACAGGCGGCGAACCAGGAGGGCGCCCTGGTTCCCATGACTCTCGAGACGGTTCCTCAGGGGTCTCCTGGGATGGCTGCGTGACCTTTATCCTCTGAAGCAGCCCTTTTCTTCCTTCGGACGGTGGCATTCTCAGTACCGCCAGGAATACTGTGTGGACGGACCGGGTTAATCATATTATACCCC
>CAYGQI010000172.1:0-1659 GCA_964351925.1 uncultured Anaerolineales bacterium
TAATCGCAGGCTTGGTCTTGCTCGTCCTGGCGGGAAGTATGGTATTTCGCCCACATCCGACTCCCCTGTACCAGGCCACGATGAGATTCACCATAGGGGTGAGTCCGGAGACCGACGCCGAGAGGTTGACCATGGATCCTCTCTACTCGGCCTACCTGGCCTCGGAATACATCGCCGATGACTTCACGGAGATCATGAGGAGTGAGTCATTTGCCGGCGACGTGACCGCAAGGCTGGCAGGCCAGGGGATCATGGTCCCGCCGGGCGTCATCCAGGGTTTCACCGTCGCCGAGAAGCAGCACCGCATTCTCACCGTGCAGATCACCTGGCCCGACGAGGCACAGCTTCGGGCCATTGCCGAGGCAGCCGGCGAGACCTTGCAGGAGGAGAACGCCAAGTACTTTAGGCAGCTGGGTTCCGTAGGAGCAGAGGTCTTCGTCATCGACTCACCCACCATCGTCCCCCTCGGTGTCAGTCTGAAAGATCGCCTGGAGATACCCATCCGGTTGGCGCTGGCCCTCATGGCTGGGGTCGGGCTCGCTTTCCTCCTGCACTACCTGGACGACACGGTTCACGAGCCCGAGGAGGTGGAATCACTGGGGATTAGCATCCTGGGGCGGATTCCTCCCTCCGGGTGGCGGGAGCGTCTGCCGTGGCACCGTCGCCCCTAGGGCCCTCTTGACCCCCTCAAAGAGAGCTCAGCCGCGTTGAGCCCTGCGTCCTCTCCGCGCACGCAACGACCAGACAATCCCCACGCAAAGGGCTCCCAGCAGGAACCCGGTGAGCAGAGGAACCAGAATAGACACCAACGTCAGCACCAGGGCCACCAGATCCTCTGCGGTACTCACCACCGGATTCAGAAGCCCACCACTGGCGCCGGTGACCACCGGCCGGATGGTCGCCTTGGTGGCATGGACCCCGCCGGCAACGATCAAGCCGCAGATCAGGGCCAGCACGGGGTGGATGTCGCTGATCACGCTGCTGCTGGCCGCAAAGAGAATGGCTCCCGCCACCGGACGGATGAAAGTCTGCACGACGTCGTTGGCCGTGTCCACCCCAGCGATTCGGTCGGCGAAGAGCTCGATGACCAGCAGAATGGAGATCACCAGGATCACCCATCCGTTGGTCAGGTGGTTATAGGGTGAGCTCAGGGTGATGAGATTGGTGAAGCGGGCCACCAGGGCCACGATCAGCAAGGGCAAGTACGCATTCAACCCTGCCGATACAGAGAGCCCAAAAGCGGTGAATATGCCCGCGAACGCCTCAATCATTCAAAACCCCCGCCCCCAGGGAGACGGTTACTGGACCGGATTGGCCAACTGTTGCCCGTCATCGATCACGATTAGGGACACTGGCCTTCGCGGCATGGAGTTCCTGGGGCATCGAGCCAACCTCGCCACACCGGAACAAGCAGTGGCACGGGAGAGCTGGCTCCAGGGCCCCAGCTTGCCGGATCTCTGCCGCGCACCGACCTCCCCCTGACTCATCAAGCCCTGACAGCAAGCAAGCGCCCAGACACCTTGGCGCGCGCTCCTTCCAGGCTCGGACACGGCTTGTACTCAGCCGACGGCTCCGCCGAAGTCAAAGGCTAGTGCGAGTGAACGGCCCTTCCACATCGGCAGGGAACGAAGGATGGCTATCCTTCGCTCCCCTGGTGTG
>CAYGQI010000172.1:1759-4032 GCA_964351925.1 uncultured Anaerolineales bacterium
GTGCTTCTAGAGCCACCCTTGCTGAGTCATGAACTTGGTCAGGTAGGGGATCTCAACATATTGGCCTTGATATGCGCGGATCCCGTAGTAGATGGAGACAACCCACGGAACAAGGTAGAGGGGCACCAGGCAAACGCCTAGTAGACTTCCCAGTCCACCGCTAACCGCTCCCAACACGGTTGTTGCTAGGCAGCCGCCGACCGAGATCACCACATCAAGTATGACCGCCGCCACCAACACGCCGAGTGCCTGGATGGCATGGTACCTTTGGAAAGCCCGCGTCTTTCCGGCCTCTGTTAGAAGCACGATCAGGGGAACAAGCAGCCAGATCACATAAGACAACAAGCCCATCAGCTTGTCGTTGTCGGTGATCTCTTGATCTCTTGAGAGTTTCTCTGCCATTTCTCTTTCACCTCGCTTGTATTGATTGTAATGTGAACCCTTCCTACTTCTTCATCGCCTTACCCACAACGCCCCCAAGGGGGCCCAGGCCGGAGGCCAGCCACCAGCGACCTCGGAGCGGGCCCCTTCCAAGCCCGGACATGGCCTGTATCCAGGCGCCAGCTCAGGCAAAGACAAAGGCTGGCGCTAGTGAATAGCCTCTCCGCATCGGCAGGGAGCGAAAGATATCCCTCCTTCGCTCCCTGTTGAACGCCAGCAGGGTCAGGCCGTGGCCAGCGACTCGCGCTGTACCTGGCCCAACACGTGCGCCATCACCAGGTAGGCCCAGAACATGGTGAAGAGCACACCTACGACGCAGGCTATCGTGCCGAAACCGGCTACGAACCCGGCCACTCCGGCCAGGATGATGGCCACGATGTAGTTGGCCACGTTGCTCTTGATGAAGCTGAACAACTCGCCGAACTGGAAGGCCGACATGAGCTCCCCGGTAACCGCGTATCTGATCCAGGCTGCGGGCATGACCAGCCAGACGACGATGATCCAGATCAGATACAGGCAGCTCGCGCAGGTGCTCAGTAGCCCTACCACACTCGCCAGAGTGTCACTGTTCGCCGCGCCCGCGACGAACATCATGCCCCAGATCAGGCAAGCGACGAGCCAGATGGGGATGGTGTAGACCAGCCCGATGACGAAGAGCATAAGGCCCTTCATGAATTTGCCCCCGAAGTCGTCCCATTCCGGGAGGGGGACGTCCATCCCGTCCGCCGACCTCTTCAGCGCTTCCAGCATGTAGCCCAGGGCCATGAAGTTGACGATGGGGATGATGAGCAGGATGCCGCCGATGACGATCTTCATGATCCAGCTCTCATCCTTGAACATGTACGTGAAAGACTTGCCAATATCGAGAGTCATTTCGACCTACCTCCCTTGCGTTGGATCTTTGAGTTCGTTGGTGCTCTGTACCTCGCTGCGCCCCTGTGGCTTCATCACCTCCCTTCCACAGCGTGTGCCGTCTTGCTCTGGCTTGTGCGTGCCCGAGCTGTGACTCTACAGGGGTTGGACCATTATAGCATCAATCTGATCTCCTGGCAATAGTACGTCGGTTCGCTCCCCACAGCCACCAGAAGAGTTCCGGCCAGGATCCCGGCGAGCCCCGGGATCGGTGTCCGCGAAGGGGCGCCGGGGTTCACCCCGGGTGGACAAGCCCCACCAGACTCTCCCTCGGAGTTCGAATGCTGCGGTCAGAAGGGGATTCCCAGCGCCCTGCTGAACTGCCATCGCAGCAGCGCGATGATCGCCAGCTCCAGGAGCGTGGCGCCGAAGCCCAGCGCTACTGGCAGGGCAGCATCCCACCACGCCACAGCCCGTGCCTCGCGCCGGGTCGCGATGACGATGATCATGGAGTTCACGACAGTGAGCATGGCCAGGACCCCGACGACGCTGAGGATAGCCGCAGGATATAGAAGGATGCCCAGCTCGGTCTGCACCAGGATCACGGTAGGCAGCACGAGCACCAAAAGCAAAAGGCCCAGCTCCCTGAACCCTGACAGGGCCGGCCAGTTGTCGGGCACTTTCCACAGTGTGAAGTTGAAGATGGGAAAGACGATGATGCTGAGCGCGAGACCGTGCAGGGTGCCGGTGGCCAATCGAAGAAGGTTGTGGGGCTGGTAGAGCAGGGGTCTGTTCAGAAGGAGAGAGCCGTAGGAGTTCACTCCATCCAGGACCATGAGAAAGATGAAGCCGACCAGGAGGCCCACGACCGCGGCGGGCGGCATCAGGGCCGCCTTCCTCTTTCTCAGCGCCAGCAGGCCGCCGAACCCGAGCAGGGCGCCGATGAAGGTGCCCGTGCACCTGGCGCAGAGGGGCAACTG
>CAYGQI010000173.1:0-4006 GCA_964351925.1 uncultured Anaerolineales bacterium
TCTTCCTGTCCATTTACTGACTCCCCACGAAGATGTCGACGAAAGCAGTCATCCCCCAACGCAGGTCTGGGTCCTGCTCGTCAAATTCGATAGTGATTTTGTAGTTGGTGCCGCCTTGCTCCAGGCTGGCCATGGGCGCGATCTTCGTGACCACACCCTTCATGTTCCGCTCAGGTAGCGCATCGAATGTCAGGTCCACCGTTTGACCAACTTTCAGGAGGTACAGGTCCACTTCATTGAGATCGGTCGTCTCTATGATGAACTCACTGACATCCCCCAAGACGACAGCCGGCGAGCCGGGGTTCACCATCTCTCCATCCCGCACCAGCACGGTGCCAACGGTGCCTGCGAAAGGCGCCGTCAAGGCCGCGTCGTCGAGCGCCGAGGCAGCTTGAGCGAGAGCCGCCTCCGCTTGCGCTACCTGCGCTTCCACCACCGCTGTGTCCTCCGGACGAGGTCCCGCGCTGAGCAGCGACAGTGATGCGCGCGCACCATCCACCTCTGCTTGCGCCGCGGCGATGTCTTCCGCCGACGCTCCCCGCACCAGGGCTTCGTATCGAGCTTTGGCGATCTCGTACTCCACCGTTGCCTGCTGCAAGGCCAAGGCCTGCGGCATCTCCTTTATCTCCTCCAGCCAGGAAACCTCGTCGTAGGCCGCCTGAGCTTGCTGCAACGCCAAAGCCGCGGTCAACATCGCGCCCCTGGCAGCGGTCACTTCCTCCTCGGTGGCCCCTGACCGAAGTTTCGCCAGGTGGGCCTGGGCCGCTGCCAGACCGGCCCTTGCCACAGCCAACTCCTCTGGCCTCGGAGATGCCTTGACCTGGGACAGCGTCGCCTGAGCCGTCCCTAGCGCCGCCTCGGCCTGAGCAACGGCAAGTTCCAGGTCTGTATTGTCCAACTGAACGAGGAGCTGCCCCTCCTGGACTTCAGCCCCCTCATCCACCAGCACCTCGTCCACCGCCCCGCTCATGCCTAGACTCAGGGTGGCCCACCGAGACGGCACTACAACGCCTGTGGCGGACACGACCCGTGTCACTTGCTCTTCAGGCCCCTCCGGGATTTCGGCCTCGGGCTGGCGAGCTAGATAGTTGGTGTAGACCCACGCACCGCCCGCCACGATCACTACTGCTACCACCACCCCAATCACGATCTTCTTCACCATCACAACCTCCGTAATCTGCAGCACACCCTTGAGCTCTGGGGGGCTACTCGTATCTCAATGCCTCCAAAGGATCCAGACGCGAAGCCCACCATGAGGGATACAATCCCGCGATAGCGCCCAATGCCAGCGCCAGTACAAGGGCACGCACCAAGAGTTCTCCCGAGTAGAAGGGCTCCAGCATCGCGAGCAGCAGTGGAAACAGGTTCCCCAAACCCATGCCCAGCACGATTCCCACCACCCCTCCTACGGCGCTGAGCAGGAGAGATTCCTTCATGATCATTCCCAGGACGCGACCCTTGCGCCACCCCAACGCCCTGAGGACACCGATCTCTCTGGTTCTCTCAAATACGGACATGAACACTGTGTTCATCATTCCTATGCCGCCCACCAAGACAGCCAGAAACGATATGGCACCGATCATAGCATCCATGGCCCGGAAGTCCGGCAAGCTTTCAGCAAACTCCGCTGTCCTAGAAACCGAGACCTCAGGGAAGTGTTCCTCAAGTTCTCTGAGCACGACATCAACCTGCCTGGGATCGCGCAGCAAGATCCCCAAGAAGGCCACTTTGCCAGGCTTGCCGAAGAGAGCCTGCGCTTCCCGCATGGAGATAACCATGCCGCCGTCCTCAAGAGCGACCCCTGTCTCGTAAATGCCGGCGACTCGGAATCGGCTTCCCATAATGTTGACCGAGTCACCGACCGTCACCCCCATGGTGTCGGCGGCTATTCGACCCACCAGCGCCTGCCGCGTGCCGCTCAGCGGCTCGCCCTCCACGATCTTGAAGTGCTTGATGGCATCCGCATTTGGCTGATACCCCTGCACGAAGAGGAAGGGTATACCCTCAGCGGAAGCGATACCGAATGTCACTCCGGAGACACTCTTCACCTCCGGCAGAGCAGCTATCCGCTTGGCCACTCTCTCATCTATGGCGCTATACTGCATGTCCGAGATATCGGCCTCCACGGCCATGAGATCGACTTGCCCGCCGCGGCCGATGGAGTTGAACTGCTCGCCAAACCCCTCCGTCATGCCGCTCAGGGCCACCACAGAGGCGACGGCGATACCTATGCCCAGGACGGTCAGCAGGCTCCGCGTCCGGCGACGAACCAGGTTGCGAACGATCATCCCCCCCGGCCAGTGCCTAGTGGCCTCCCCTCCTCGCTCGGCGTCATACTGCATTGCCAGCAGGGGGTCCAGTTGTGAGGCTCGCCAGGCCGGATAGAGGCCGCCTATAGCACCCAGCCCCAGCGCCACGATGAAGGCCTGGATGAACAGGCTGAGGGAGAACTTGCCCTGCATCAGCACTGCTGTCGCCGGGATCCTGCCAAACAGCCACACGGTGGCAATTCCCAGCGCGGAACCCAAGACTCCTCCTACCAGGCTGATCCCGATGGACTCCATCAGGATCATGCGCAACACTCTGCTCTTCCGCCAGCCAAGGGCACGCAGCAACCCTATCTCTCGAGTGCGCTCGAAGATGGACATGAGCACGGTGTTCATCATGCCTACGCCACCGATGATCACGGCCAGAATGGAGATGCCCCAGGCGAAGGCACTGATGATTCCCATCAGCGTCTCCTGTGTGACGTTCTCGCCCGATTTCGTCACAGCCAGATCTGGGAAACGCCGCCCGATCCTCTCACGGACGTCGTCCGGGTCAACCAGCTCCTTGAGTTGAACCTGGAACACGTTGACTTGACGAGGTCGCTTCAGCATCGCCTGGGCGTCCTCCAGGGTGACGACGCCTCCGCCTTCCTCCAGGCCCTGGCCCGTTTCGTAGATGCCTACGATGCGATAGGCGCTGTCGTACATTCTTATGCTGTCGCCGACTCCCCTGTTGAGGGTATCGGAGGCTAGCTTGCCGATGATGATCTCGCGCCTGGATCTGGAGGTGAGCCCTTCTCCCTCCACTATCTTGAAATGCTCGATGGCAAACCCTTCGGGCTCATGCCCGAAAACTAAGAGGTAGGGAATCTGATCGGTGGTCATCTCTCCGTAGACCATGCCTGCAACCGCTTTGACTCCTGCCACTCTCCGGAGTTCCTCGCCGACTGTCTCGTCGAGAACGCTCATCTGAGGGTCTAGGGCCTCGCCCTGGGCCACGGTCAAGTCCGCATTGCCCCCGGACCACAAAGCCGCGTACCCCCCTATCAGTCCGTTGGCCACTGCCACCAGGGAAACGATAGCTGCGACGCCCAGGCTCACACCCACCAGCGTCAGAATCGTACGTGTCCTTCTCCGCAACAGGTTTCTTAGGATCATCTGTCCAAGGGCCTAGATGCAAATGGGAACTAATAGCAACTGATTATACCCCGGTCCTGCACTGTTGTCAAGATGCTTCGGCGGTGCGTTCTGCGCTCTCTGGTCATTGCTGCCCCACAGCGGGTCACTGTGCGAACCGTCCTCACCTTGTCCATAATACCACGCTTGACACCCGGCCGTCTCAACCATGCTCCCATATCCCTCCAACAACCCTCCAACGCTGGGCGTTGGACCAAAGGCACAAAAAACGGAGAGGCCGCACGCCTCCCCTCTGGTCACCCCCGGATCCGCCGCGCTACTCAGAGATCTTCAGTCGGTAACCCTCTCCAGGCACCGTGACCACGTAGCAGGGTTCCCTCCAGTCAGGTTCCACCTTCTGACGCACGCGCTTCACCAGCTCGTAGATCGCACCCGGCGTGACCCCTTCGCCTACACCCCAGACCTGCTCAGCGATCTGGTCATAGGTGCATATCGCACCCCCGCTCTGATATAGGAGCCGGACCAATCTCCGTTGAGGTTCGCTCAGGCTGAGTGTGATCTCGTGATCGTCCGACCATATCTGCCCCGTTTCCAGGTTGCAG
>CAYGQI010000174.1:0-3986 GCA_964351925.1 uncultured Anaerolineales bacterium
TCCTGGTGGTGACAGGCGCCTTCTCCCCAGAGGACGTCGCCTTGATGAAGAGTCTGCTCCCGGCCAGGTTTCGGAGCAAGGCGCCCCCCGCAGAGCCGGGTTAGCAGAACCCGGGTAGAGCAGCCTGAAGAAGGGTTCCCTGCTGTTCTGGAAAGCACCGCTCGAACGCCCGCCTCGGGCCGTCCCCCACCTGCCCTCTGTTGCCGCGCGCCGAAGGCCGCTCTTTTCGCGCCCCAGGGCCTCCACACCTTGCTGTCAGAGCAACCGCTTTGCTATAATCGTCGTTCGGGAGGCATGACAGTGCCAGTGAGAGCATATGTGGACACCATAGGGCAACACGAAGGCCAAGAGGCGACCATCAAGGGTTGGCTGTACAACAAGACAGACAAGGGAAAGCTCCAGTTCTTGCTGATGAGAGATGGTACGGGCACCATCCAGGCAGTGGCATTCCAGGATAACCTGTCTCCGGAGGCGTTCGAAGCCGCACAGCAGGTCACCCAGGAGTCATCCATCGTGGTCACCGGTACCGTGAGGGCTGACCAGAGAGCCCCTGGCGGCTATGAACTGTCGGTGACAGATTTCGAGATCGTCCAACTCGCAGAACCCTACCCTATCACTCCTAAGGAGCATGGGGTGGGCTTCCTGATGGACCACCGCCACCTCTGGCTGCGCTCGGCTCGACAGCATGCCATCTTGAAGATACGGGCCGAGGTCATACGCGCCTGTCGGGATTACTTCGACGATAATGGCTTTGTCCTCGTGGACACGCCCATCTTGACTCCGGCTGCCTGTGAGGGAACTAGCACACTCTTCGAAACAGACTACTTTGGCGAGTCCGCCTATCTGGCTCAAAGCGGCCAACTCTATAGCGAAGCCGCCATCGCCTCGCTGGGCAAGGTATACTGCTTCGGGCCCACGTTCCGCGCCGAGAAATCGAAGACCAGGCGTCACCTCTTGGAGTTCTGGATGGTCGAGCCCGAGATGGCCTTCGCTGATCTAGACGATTGTATGGAGCTGGCCGAGGGCTTCGTCAGCCACATCGTACAGACCGTTCTGGAGAAGCAGAAAGCGCAGCTGGAAGTCTTGGAGAGAGACACCACTCTGCTCGAGAAGGTGGAACCCCCGTTCCCTCGCATGACCTATGACGAAGCGGTGGGGATCTTGCGCAAGAAGGGTTTGGAGTTCGAGTGGGGTAGCGACTTCGGGTCTCCCGACGAAACCGCACTCGCCGAGGAATGGAACAGACCGGTGCTTGTGCATCGTTTCCCCACCCAATGCAAGGCCTTCTACATGGAGCCCGATCCTGACCGCTCAGAACTCTCGCTGTCCGTCGACTGCCTCGCCCCCGAAGGATACGGGGAGATAGTTGGCGGCGGACAACGCATCGCTGACTACGACCTTCTGCTGCGGCGCATCAGGGAACACCATCTGCCCGAGGATGCGTTCCGGTGGTACCTGGACCTGCGCCGCTACGGCTCAACGCCTCACTCCGGGTTCGGCCTGGGCATTGAACGCACGGTAGCCTGGATCTGCGGTTTGGAGCACATCCGGGAGACGATCCCGTTCCCACGCATGCTGCATCGTCTCTACCCCTGAGCCGAGAAGCATGAGAATCCGCCGCCGGCGCTATCTGCGCATCGTTTTCTTTCTCTCGCGGCTGCTCCTATCCCTCCTCTTGTGGGAGATCGTCCTGGGGCGATTCCTGTCCGGAGGTCTGGCTCAGCGAAGGGCCGCCGAACGACGACGTCGCTGGGCGGCGGACTTTCGTGGCCTGGCGGTGGAGATGGGTGGGGTGCTGATCAAGCTTGGCCAGTTCCTCAGCTCCCGCGCTGATGTGATGCCGCCCGAAATCACTGAGGAGCTAGCAGCTCTCCAGGACGAGGTCCCCCCCGACCCCTTCCCCCCCATCAAGAAGCTAGTCGAAGAAGAGCTTGGAGCACCCATCGAGGAACTCTTCCAGCGCTTCGTTGAGGAACCCCAGTCAGGCGCGTCGCTGGGGCAGACGTACTACGCCTGGCTGCCCGATGGGGATCCCGCGATCGTCAAGGTGCAGCGACCAGAGATAGAGGAACTCGTGGCCACAGACCTGGCTGCGGTGAGATGGGCACTCGGTCTCATCAAGTGGTACCCTGCCCTGCGTCGGAGGGTGAACCTGGATGCACTCCTGGATGAGTTCAGCCGGGTCACCCGTGGCGAACTGGACTACATCGCCGAGGGACGCAACGCCGAGGAGTTGCACGCGAACTTCGCGGACAACCCACACATTCTCGTCCCGTGTCCCTACTGGTCACACACCAGCAGGCGGGTCCTCACCCTGCAGCGGGCAGACGCCATCAAGATCACGGACTACGATGCTCTGACTGCCGCCCAAGTTGATCGGGCGGAGGTTGCAGACAGGGTGTTCGGCACGTACGTACAACAGATGCTCATCGATGGCTTCTTCCACGCCGATCCCCACCCCGGTAATCTCTTCGTTGCGCCGCGCGAGAGCGTGCCCGAAGACGGATCGTTGGGCAGGGAATTCGTCGTCACCTTCGTGGACTTCGGCATGATGGGCCGCATACGACCGGAAGACAAGGCCCGGCTGCGCGACCTCGCCATCCATGCCTTCAATCGGGACGTCCCAGCCGCTGTCGGCGATATGCAGAAACTGGGCTTCATTCTCCCCGGTACGGACACTCGGCCTCTGGAGAAAGCACTGTACATCCTGATAGACCGTTACTATGGACTCTCTGTACGCGAATTTGCCAACATAGACATCGACGAGATGCTGGCCATGGCCTATGAACTCCGCGATATCATCTATGAATTCCCGTTCCAAATCCCCATCGATTTTGTCCTCCTGGCGCGCGCCCTTGGCATACTGGAAGGCCTGTGCGCTGGCCTTGATCCAGACTTCAATGGGTTTGCCGTCGCTGAGCCTTATGTAAAGCAACTCATGGCCATGGAACTGGCTGAGGAGAGCCTTACCGACCGGGCAATCAAGGAAGTACAGGGTCTTGCTGCGTTGTTGTGGCGGCTCCCTCGAGAGCTGGAACAGTTCTTGAGCGAGGGCACTCGAGGTGAGTTGCAGGTGCGCGTAGCTTCTACGAGAGAACTGGACAAGCTCGTTGGACGTCTGGAGCGATCCGTCAACCGCCTGGTGGAGATTATCGCCTTTGCCGGTTTTCTGCTATCTGGGGTGCTCCTATTTATCAGCGGATGGCGGGAGCTGGGGTGGTTCTTCCTCGGCCTCGCTCTTTTGACCGCGGTCTACGTCGCGGTCAGGCGCTAGCACGAGAGGTCCATCAGGCGTAGGAATCACAATCCCATCTGCCACCCTCTCCCCCTCGATCTCCGTACCCGGGAACACAATCGCGTTCCGAAGAACGCAGCCACGCACCGCCGCTCGCGGTCCCACGACGACTGACGGGCCAAGATCGGAGCAACTTACCGTGGCCTCAGGCGAGACCCAGACGGGGCACCCCACGCCCGAATACCCTGTGGTCCTGCGGTACCCCTCTTGGGCCGCGGGCGTGTGAAAGGTGTCTGACCATTGCTCCAGCACCAGGCGACTCACCACGAGCAGATCCTGCAGCTCGTTGATGTTGGCACGCCATCCCCGCAAGGGCACGGCCCGTACCACTGCACCAGACTCCAGAAGCGCCGCTGTCAGTGAGCGCAGATCGTCTCGGTCGAGCAACTCCCGCACCAGGCCGAAGACGCGCGGCGACAGCACGTAGCACCCCGTCGACGCCAGTCGCCCAGCCACGTCGCCATGAGAACCCTCCTCATCCACCGCAAAGACGGCCTCCGGCCGAGAGTCGCCGCGCGCACAGTCTACCTCTCGGGCAAGGTACTCCAGATCATGGGAGAAGTAGTTGTCTCCGTGAATCACAATGAACGGCTCTGTGACGAGTCCCTCGGCGGAGGCCAAAGCGCCGAGTAGCGTGAAAGGAGGTTTCTGCTGCACTGGCGTGACGCTCTGCAAGCCCCTCAAGGCCTGG
>CAYGQI010000175.1:0-3964 GCA_964351925.1 uncultured Anaerolineales bacterium
ATGGAGACCATCGGGTTCTTCATCATCGGGCTTCCCGGCGAGACCGAAGAGACCATGGAAGACACCATCCGTTTCGCCTGTGAGCTGGACCCTGTCGTGGCCAATTTCTCCATGGCCACACCCTTCCCGGGCACCGAGATGTATGACCAGGTTCTGCAACAGGGCAGGCTTCTAGTGCACAACTGGGATGAGTTCGCCTTCTTCGAGAACAAGGCTCAGTTCGAGACCGACTCCATGTCCGCGGAGTTGGTCGAACGCAAGTGGCGTGAGGCCTATCGTCGCTTCTATCTGCGCCCCCACCGGATAGCGCGCACACTCGTGCGCAAGAGGACCTGGATGACACTACCACGCACGGCCCGCATGGCCTGGAAGACCATGGTGAGTGGGTGAAGATGGCCCTTGAAAAGCCCACGGGGTGCCCTTAGAATCGAACCACAGCGCCAACACACAGCAGAACGCATCACGATGCTACATACTGGCACATCCTGAGGGTTGTCGGTGAGTCAGAGTGACAAGATAAGGTGCAGTGTGGGGATCACAGCCCACAACGAGGAGGCCAACATCGGCCGGCTCCTGCACGCGATGATTCACCAGCACCTGGATGAGGCGGAGATCAGCGAGATCATCGTCGTGGCCAGCGGCTGTACCGACAACACCTGCGATGTTGTGCGAGGCTTCGAAGCCCAGGAGCCCCGCATCAGGCTCCTCGTCCAGGACGACCGCGAAGGCAAGGTCTCAGCTGTCAATCTGTTCCTTCAGCACGCTCAAGAGGATATCTGCGTCCTGGAAAGCGGCGATACCTTGCCAGGTGAGGAAACCGTGGAGAACCTGGTCAAGATGTTCCGGGATCCGCAGGTGGGCATGGCCGGTGCCCACAAGGTCCCGGTGAACGTCCCGGACCAGGTCGTTGGCTACCTCTCCCACCTGCGGCTCACTCTAGAACACTCCCTGTGCCTGGAGATACCCCGTCTGGGCGAGATGATCGCCTTCCGCAAGGTGTTCAACCAGATCCCCCCTGACGTAGCCATGGACGAGGCCTTCGTCGAGGCCTTGATGATCCAGCGCGGCTTGCAGGTTCGGTATGCGCCCGACGCTATGGTCTACAACATGGGCCCCGAGACCCTCCGCGACTTCGTGCGCCAGCGACGCCGGAACTACGCCGGGCACCTGCACCTCAAGCGTAAGTATGGCTACAGGGTCTCCAGCCTGGACAACGTCCGGGTGGCGCGCCTGGCCTTGACCGAGGTCTGGCGGGCGATCAGCCACACCTTCCGCCTGCTGTACGTCCTCACCGCGCTGGCGTCCATTGAGTTGTACTCCCGTGCCCTGGGAAGCTACGACTACTACGTCAGGCGCGACAAGCACGTGGTCTGGGACATGGCCTGGACCACCAAGGAGGTGGACCAGACCAGGGTGGAGGCAGCCGAGAAGTCCCTCAAGCCGTCACCGGAGAAGTAGCTTTGCGAGACAAGGTGATCACTACCCTCAAGGTCGTGGTCAGCCTGGCGTTGATCGCGTATCTGGTGAGCCGTGTGGGGATAGACGATGTGGTCGAGGTGCTGCGTTCTGCCTCGGCCAATTATCTATATCTCCTCATCGCGCTGGCTCTGTACTTCGGTGCGATAACGGTGGGCTCCCTCAAGTGGCAAATCCTGCTCAGGGCCCAGGGCATAAGGGTTCCTTTGGCCAGTCTCCTCTCCTTTACCTTCGTCGGCCTGTTCTTTGGCAACTTCCTACCCACCAACGTTGGCGGCGACCTCGTTCGGGGCTACGACCTGGCGCGCCACATCCTGCTCCCTGCGGAGACGGCGGTCTCCGTGCTCGTGGACAGGATGCTGGGCCTCATCGCCTTTGTCTTTGTGGCCGTGGTCATGGCCCTGCTCGTGGTGTATTCAGCTGGGCAAGCGGCCCTGTGGGAGGTGGCTGTGGCGGCGGCGGTGGCCCTCCTGGCCCTGTGTGGGGTCTTCGCCGTGATGCTGAGCGATCGACTGCGTGGACAGGTCAGACTCCTCTTCGGCACCTCCTTGTTGTCGGGCCTGGCACCGCTGTACGATCGGCTCTCCCGCGCGCTGTCGGCCTACAGGCGAAGCTACGGTGCGCTGGCAGTGTGCTTCTGCATCTCCATCCTGGTGCTCAGCATCGGCAGCGTGGTGAACTACCTCATCTCCCTGGCCCTGGGAGGAGGCATATCGCTCCTGCACATCTTCCTCTTCACGCCACTGATCACCTTCGTCCTTCTGATACCCATCTCTATCGGCGGGATCGGCCTCAATCAGAGCGCCTACGTCTTCTTCTTCAACCTGGTCGGCGTGCCAGAGCAGAAATCTCTGGCCATGTCTCTCATCATGCAGGCCATCATCATCATCTCCAGCCTGCCCGGAGGGGTGCTCTGGTGGAGGAAGCGCTCCGCGCGCCGGCCTGAATCCACCCCAGAGGCAGTCGTTCGTCACTGAGCTGCGTCTACGCTCCACACGCTGAGGAGCCTCTTCACTGCATAGCCTGCAGCAATGTCCCTCCGGTCCGCGGAGGGTGGCTAGCCCAGGCAATCCACGTAGACCACGAACTCAGGCCGGTTATGGAAGGCCCCGCTGTCTGGCTGCCGGTCGACCGCGAAGCGCGCCGACTCTGCGACCAGCGGCCGTTGCCAGGGGTAGACATCGCACACGTCGGCGCCGCCAAGCACGCTCTCGGCAGTATCTGCTCCTTCAATGGGGTCAGGGACAGTTCCCTTGCTCTGGCTGCTTGCTCCGCGGTGACGCGTGTCCATAGCGCTTCGACTTCGTCCTCGCTGAGTAACTCAGGCTTGGATTCTGCGATACTACACCGCCTCCACGCTGAAAGGGGTCCGCAGAGCACCGGCGATGATGTCGCAAGTACGACGTTCCCCAGTATCATAAGGCTCTGCAGCCCCATGCCACATGGTGCGCATATATGCCTACCCTATGCTGAGCGGAAGTGCCCAAAGGCGAGCGGTGATTGTCGCGCACAATCGCCCGATGACGTGGCGATCCGTTGCGCATTTCTCCGGGTGCGCAATGGGTGCTTTCCCTCTTCAAAGGCGGGCCTGACTGTAGTACACTGCAGACAGAGAAGCGAGAGGGTAGGCAAGGAGGTAACGGACATGGTATCGCTAGAGCTGATCGGTGTGCTGGGTGCCTTGTTCGTTTTCTTGGTCCTCGCCCTGGTGAGGACTCAGCTAGCCAGAAGGGAAGTCAAGGCACGGCAGAGGGCTGAGGGCGGCGCCCCGAAGCAAGCCGAGGAAACCCGCTAGGGGTCCCGTACCCCAACCGCCATGAGCAAGACATCAGAGCAGCTGAGAGAGAGCCAGAAGATGGTAGACCGAATGCCGTCCCTGGGGCTGATAACCATGTTCGGTCTCTGTTCGTTTTCGTGACCTACGTCAGGGTTGTTACTCAGTTTGGACGCAGACGGCTGCGAGCTGCCTGCAAAGTGGAGGGGCGTGCAGAGCCCACAGCATAGACGATCAAGGTTGCGGCCGAGCGCTGGGATGGGTACAATTATGCAGGAGGGAGACATCTAAAATGCTGACCGTAGAGATCATAGGTGTGCTGCTCTTGCTGGTGGGGGTTCTGATCTATGCCATGGTCAGGTCGCAATTGCAGAAGAGGGCCGCCACCCTCCCCGGCCGGGCTGATCGCGCCGCTAGAATACTCATCGTCGATGACGATCCCGACTTCGTGAAGATCACCAAGAAGATCCTTGAGAGCCATGGATACGAGACCGACAGTGCCTCCAATGGTGTCGAGGGCCTGAAAGTGATGCGCTCAGCTCCCGCCAAGCCCGACCTAGTGCTGCTGGACATCATGATGGACTACATCACTGATGGCCTGGATGTGAGCAATGCCATGCAGAGGGACCCCAATCTGAAAGACATTCCGGTGGTCATGGTCACATCTCTAACCGGCGTCAAGAGCCAGGAGTTGTTCCCTAGCGATGAGCACGT
>CAYGQI010000176.1:0-3910 GCA_964351925.1 uncultured Anaerolineales bacterium
GCTTCCATGATATACTTGTGATGGACGATGGACAAAACCTGTTACTATTCCACAGGGTGAGGCCCTCATGGTCGACAAGATCAGGATCATGATCGTGGATGACCACCCGCTGTTCCGTGAAGGGCTTCGTCGCGTCCTGGAAGCGGAAGAGGATATCCTGGTGGAAGCGGAGGTAGCTGATGGCCATGAGGCCATCACCCTGGCACGTGAGATCCGTCCTGACGTCGTCCTTCTGGACATCAGTCTTCCTTCCATAAACGGCCTTCAGGTCACACGCGAGATCAAGGCCAGCCTCCCCGACACGGCCGTGATCAACCTCACCGCTTATCACGACGAAGAGCAGATCATACACGCCATCAACGCGGGCGCCTCGGCCTACTACCCCAAAGAGGTGATGCCAGACACGCTGATGTTCGCTGTCCGGCATGTGAGGCAAGGGCAATGGGTCATCGATGACAGAGTCCTCAATGAGGATGAGCTTGGTGACTGGTTGTTCGCCCAGTACCGCCAGATTGCGGCGACGGGCATCGTCGACGACTCGCGATTTGTGCCCCTCTCCGCGAGGGAGATGGAGGTCCTGCAGTACGTCGTCAGAGGCAGCAGCAACAAGGGGATCGCCTACGCCCTCCAGATCAGCCAGCAGACGGTGAAGAACCATATCTCCTCCATACTGCGTAAGCTGGATGCTAAGGACCGGACAGAGGCTGCCGTCTACGCGCTGCGCCACGGCTGGATACGACTGGCGGACACGAAGCCTGAGGAGTAGCGTGGCCACACGGGCATAACGTGGCTCCCAAGGGGGCAACAAGGGAACAGTTGATGGAAGACGTCCACGAGAGACAAGACCCCGTCGAGCGCCTGGCACAACTGGTGGAGACTGGGAAGCGAGCCTACACTGAGAATCAGGGCGAACTCCACGAGGTCGAGGTCCTCCTCGAGCAAACCACCAGCGAGGTGCAGAAGCTCGACCAGCGGACCGCCCAGGTGGCCAACAAGGTGCGCCACATCGAGACGAACCTCAACAGCTACCCCCGGGAAGACATCAAAGAGGCATACTCCGCCTCGCAAGCATCCCAACTACGCCTGGTGATGCTGCGGTCGCAGGCAGAGCAACTCCAGGCCAAGAAGGCGAACCTTGAGGGCCTGGCAGAATGGCTGCGGAGCTTCCTGGATGTCGCAGACCACATCCCGGGGTTGAGCGGACCAGGAGAGGGCTTGACCACTTCCTCCCTAGGAGCCGACAGCGTGATCATGCGCATCATCGAGGCCCAGGAGAGTGAGCGCAAGCGACTGGCCAGGCAGATGCACGATGGGCCAGCTCAGTCCCTCACCAATCTCATCCTGCAAGCCGAGATCGTGGAGAAATCATTCGGCCTTGGCGCAGAACAGACGCGCACCGAACTGACGAATCTCAAGCAGGCCGTCAACGCTGCTTTCGAAAAGACCATGGACTTCGTGTTCGAACTCAGCCCCATGATGCTGGACGACCTCGGGGCGGTGCCCACCGTGCGACGATACGTAGAGGACTTTCAAGAGAAGAGCGGGCTCAGCGTCGCCTTCGATGTGGTGGGAGAGGAGCACCGGATGGCACCCTACGTAGAGGTCACGATCTTCCGAGTCATCCAAGCACTGCTGCACAATGTCTGGCAACACGCTAACGCCAGCCACGTGCAGGTGACCCTGAACTTGCAGGGCTCCGCGATCGGGATTACCGTGGAGGACGATGGGAGTGGCTTCGACGTGGACGAGGCACTGGCCTCGGCGAAGGAAAGAAAGTCTCTCGGAATCGCATTCATCAAGCAGCGGCTGGAGATGTTGGGTGGGACCATCCAGTTCGAGAGCAGCCTGGGACGCGGCACCAAGGTGACCATGAAGATCCCCGCAGCCTGAATCCCCCTGCGCGTCTCATACACAGCCGTGTGTCGCGTGTAGCCCCGCATAGTACCAAAAGGCTATTGCCCCGCTGTCGCCTGCCCTATATAATGTAGACAAAGGTTGGTCATACGTTGACCGCACTTAGAAACAGAGGGAAAGGAGGTGATGTCCGGTGTTGTACTTGCCGCAAGAGGAAGGGCAAGGTATGGTTGAGTATGCGTTGATATTAGTCTTGGTGGCCATCGTAGTAATCGCCATCCTGCTGCTCCTGGGTCCGCAGATCGGCAACATCTTCAGCCGTATCACCAGCGGTCTCTTGGCAGCCGGCTAATAGACAAGCGGTATAACCTTGCCAAACATAGAGCCCTACTGTGCGTAGGGCTCTATACGTTTTCCTCGTCTCCACGTTGGGCATCACGTGCGCGTCAGCAGTCTCCAGTTCCACAAGATGCAGCAAGTGCTGCGCCGGGCGAGTCCCTATGCCGCCAGATGTTGTGGTACTAAGTTCCTATTGCCTTTCGGAGGGCGATGCTGTATCATGGAACCTGAGGTTTAGTGCGCGCTGCGCTGAGCTCGGTACATGCTGCCTGGGGAGTGTCCCCCATCGAAGGGACAAGCACCCATGGTCCCGCGATCTGATATTCGGCTTGCCATCGAGTCTTACGGGCGCGTTCATGTCCGTCTCTGGTCGTGGGCTGGTGCTCGGATGCCGTGCCCATCCAAGACTGGTTCAGGCAGAGACGACGTGAGCGTCTGCTGCCAGCGCACATGTCTCTGAGAGCTATGACAGCGTGTCTTGCCCATATGTGGTCGGGGCGGGACCGGTTGCCACTGGTGACTGCACCAGGCAACGGCGGCCAACGCGGGGTTCAGTCACGTGTGAGGCACCCAGGTGGGATGGGATACGCCTAGCGCAGACAGGGAGAACGACAGATGCTGAGACAGGAGAGAGAAAAGGGTCAGGGGCTGGCTGAACTCGCGCTTGCGCTGCCGATTCTGCTCATGGTGGTCTTCGGCATGGTCGAAATGGCCAGGCTGGTCCAGACCTATCTCGCGGTGCAGCACGCGGCGCGAGAGGGCGCCAGGTACGCGGTAGTCGGGCTTCCGTCAGAGGCTGAGTGCGCCATACCGTACGGCCATACCTGTCAAGCGCGGCTGGTGAGCGGCGATGTCTGCCCCACCGAGTACAGCGACTTCCGGGCGGAAGAGATCAAGGCCCAAGCGCGTCAGGCAGCCGTCGGGTTGCCCTGGGACCCCGCAATAAGCAATCAAAGCCAGGCAGGGTACCTGGGGGTAAGGGTGCAGGGCCAGCCTTCGTTCTACGCCGACCCACTGGTGGATTGCCCTGGCGTACCCGGCGCCCGCGTGGAGGTCGAGGTGTTCTTCAACATGCCGGTGATCACTCCCATCCTGTCGGGTGCCCTGCCCACCGTGCGAGTTTCAGCCAGGACCCAAATGATCAACGAGGGGTTCCAAACCTGGGTCGGTGCCCAGGCGCCGCCCATACTTTCGCCCCTCCCGACCCTGCCACCCCTCGACACGGACGGTGATGGGCTGTACGACAGCCAGGAGTACACCGATCACTGTCCCTATGTCACCAACCCTGATTCGGACTACGACGGCATCAACGACGGCACAGAGGCCTCTCAGCCGGGCTGGGATCCCTGCGACCCCTACAACCCGTACACGCCCACCCCGGAAACTGAACCTGCAACCCCCACCAACACGGCAACGCCCACGCCGGTTCCCTTCCGCATGAACAAGCCGCTGCTGGCCGGGAGTTGGAGGGTCACGGGCGCTGGAGATTGGACCTATCCTCCGCAAGTACACATCATCGACAACACTACCGGGCAGGAGATCGGCAGCGGAACGATCAGGACCA
The DNA here is from genome assembly GCA_964351925.1 of uncultured Anaerolineales bacterium. GTDB lineage: Bacteria > Chloroflexota > Anaerolineae > UBA7937 > B3-Chlor > JAUVXJ01. The sequence goes on from CAYGQI010000176.1 coordinate 3,758, forward strand.
CGGACCCGGGCAAGGGCAGCTTCACCATCGATCTCTGGTCGCCTCTGGTTGCGGGACATCAGATCACGGCCATCGGAAGCTATCCAGGGGCCAGGGACACGGCCGTCGTGACTGGGGCCACCTACACGCCCACCAACACCCCCACAGCGACGA
>CAYGQI010000177.1:0-3894 GCA_964351925.1 uncultured Anaerolineales bacterium
GGCCTGCCAACGTTGACCGCAATGCGAGTCTTGATCAGGGACACTGACGCCGGCGCAGACCACGGATCTCGTCCCTCGCCACCGGTGCCGGCGACAAAGTCAAAGCTGACCTCGACGGGTACGTCAACACTCACGGGCTGCCCTGCGTAGAACACCTGGCTCACCCCCGACCGGCTGGGCACCATAGTCTGCTCAATGATCTGGCGCATCTCGTACTGCGCGTCGGTGGGGAGATCGCGGTTGGCCGGGACAACAGCGCTCAGGGAGTCGGTGATCCCCCAAGACGTGCCATCGTACAGGTCGTAGGTAGCACCTCGCCAGTACCGACCCCCCTGGGTCTCCACCCACATCACGATGTTCTCGCCCAGGTCGATGGGGCCACCAAGGGCCAGGTGCTCACCGAAGGGGACGTTTTCATAGCCTCTGTTGTAGCCAAGAACGCCGGAGAAGAGCCGGTTCCACTCGTCCCCCACCGTACGCCAGGGACCCTCGAAGCGTGCCCAAAGGTCAGACAACGCTGAGCTCGATGACAGCAGAGGAACGATCCAGACCGCCACCAGGATCGCCAGAACAAAGACCCCTCCGTCGCGCAAGAAGGTCAGGGAGATGTCGCGGTCATAACGCGCCTGGTGTCGCGTCCAGGACTGTTCTTGAGTGTAGACGTACAACCGGATGGCCAGCAGCAGAGCACAGAGAACGTATAGCGCGAAGAAAGGAGCTACTTCCGGTCGGCTGCCGTAGACTACCAGCAACATGGCAGCTCCGCTGAGCACCAGCGCCTGCCATACCTTATGGGCTCCGAACACCATCCAGGCGCTCGTATACCCAATCCACCACCCCAGTAGAGTCATCAACAGCACAAAGGTCACGGCGTCGGTGCTGGATTTCCCGGATAGTGCTACTCCCAGCCAGGCGTCAAAGTGATATGCCACCCTGCTGACGCCGTCTCTCCAACCAAGTACCGGGCCCGCGAATTTGCCCACGACGGCCAGTACTAGCAGTGCGCCGACTATCGAGCTCACCAGGTGCCCCAGCAACCTCGGCCAACGGAGCCTTGTCATGAGGAACCCGAACGCGAGCCCGCCCAGGGCTGTCCACTCCACAACGTACAGGCCATCCACCCAGTCTGCAAGTTCTATGCTCCATGCGATGCTCAGCATCATCAGCATGAGCAGAAAGAACGACAGCTTGCCCTCTTCGGTCCGCAACCTGCTCACTCTAGGCTGACTCCCCTGTACGACAAATGATGTAATAGCAGGTGCATGCGGGATTTCCACCGACCACGCACCTTCGCTGGCGCTCCTGCTGAGTCGGCATGCCCTTGTGATCACCGCACGGCTGCGGGGGCGCCTTCACCGCGGGAGGGCACGGCAGCATTGCTCTCCACTGATAGCCGCGACTATTCCGCCCGGGGATCCAGCGCATCCCGCAGCCCGTCGCCGATAAGATTCCAGCCCACCGAGAACAGCACGATGGCCGCTATCGGCGGCAGGTAGGTATACCAATACTGGAAAGCGTTGGACGGCGTCCCTACGATCCAGTTTCGGCCGATGTTTATCATCCAACCCCAATCGGCAAGGCCTCGGCGACCCGACAGACCAAGGAAGGTGAACACGGCAGACAGCACCACCATGGCGCCGATGTCGGAAGCGATGAGCACGAAGAGCCCTTGAGGCACATTGGGCAGAATGTGCCTTCGCATAATGTGCACACCCCGGGCGCCAATGGTGATCGCTGCTTCCACATATTGCTTCGAACGTTCCAGGAGGACGTTTCCTCGCACGAGCCGAGCGTACTGCATCCACCCAAACACGATCAGCGAAAGGACAATGATCGAGTCAACGCCGCTGGCGGCACCGACCCTTCCGAGCCGCAAAGGCCCGAAGAAGGTTAGCATCACCAGGGTCGCAGGCACGATAGGAAAGGCCAAGAAGGCATCTGTGACGCGCATGATCACGGCGTCCAGCCAGCCGCCGTAGTAGCCGGCGATCAGTCCCACGAGCACTCCTATGATCGCCCTGCCTATCGTGACGGAGAGCCCTATGCGAAAGGCAACATGCGTGCCCCACACCAAGCCGTGGAACACGTCATAGCTCTGTTCTGTTGTGCCCAGCGGGTGCCCTGGACTAGGCGGTTCAGGCTGAACTCGGTAACTGGACCTGGGCATTGTATACGGGTCGTCTCCCTCGGGAGGAGCCAGAATGGGCGCCGTGACGGCCACGGCCACAAAAATCATGATAATCACTATGCCCAGCAGCAGTCCAGGCCTCAGAAGCCGCTTGGCACGCCAGCGAGGGACGCTACGAAGAACTGGGACAGACTCCGGCCTGAGAGTCTCCGCCTCTGCCGCCATGACCTGCCCGTGCCGCCCAAAGCCCGGTGCGAACGGGGCAGCCCCCGTCCCAGCAGCGGGCGCGCCTCCAGACGCAGCTCTCTCTGCAAGAGTCGTGTAGCCATACTTCACCGCAACCTGCTCCAGGAACTGCTCTACCGCCTCGATCACACGCCAGACATTGACCAAAAACTGCGTGTGTCCCTTGGCCTGCGATGCTCTTTGCACTGCCAGGTCAATCGTCCTGAGGGCGGATTCACATGGACCTAAGTCCTCGAGGTCCAAACGCTCCCTCACACGCCGCAGGGCCACGGAGCAGTCCGCTGCTAGCCGGAGCGACCGCTCGTATAGCGCGCCTGACGGAGAAGCAGAAGGGCTGCTCGACACCAGCTTCTGGCCCAGGAGGCGCAGAGAATGATGGTACAGATCGAGATGTGCTAGGCGACTATAGAGGTCCCCGTCACTCCGCTTGTCAAGTCCCTCCATTCTCCGGTGGCGTCCTCTCTAGTAGAGCCTGACTCTGGGATCCGCGAGCGTGTACAGCAGATCAGCGACCAGGGTGGCCACAATTGTCGCCGTACAGGTGAGGACCGCAAAACCCACGGCGACTGGAATATCAGTCGAGGCCATAGCATCTGCCGCTGCGCGTCCGATGCCATTGATGTTGAATACGTTCTCCACGACGACGACCCCGCTCATGAGCAGCCCTACGGCCACGCCACCAGTTGAGATTACTGGCAGCAGCGCGTTGCGCCGCACGTGGCGCCCGAACACCTGGCCTTCAGGCGCTCCCTTGCTCCTGGCTGTGGTGACATAATCCTGCCTCAGAACTTCCAGCATCGAGGAACGCATGATTCTGGTTAGCAAGGCCCACTCAGCCAGGCCCAGAACGAACGCAGGCAGGACGAGGTGCCGGATGGCGTCCCAGAATACCCTAAGGTCCAGATTCAGCAACGCGTCGACTGTATACATGCCGGTGTAGCTCTGGAATTGAGCGGAGTGGACCACAGCCCCGGCCGAGACACCGAGGCGCCCGGGAGGAAACCATCCCAGCCAGGCATAGAACACATTCATCAGGATCAGGCCCAGGGCGAACGACGGGAAGGCCCACCCCAGGAAGGTGGCTGTCCGGATAGCGTGGTCCGGCAACCGCCTGCGGTAGCGTGCCGCCGAGCCTCCCAGGAAGAGAGCCAGCGCGACACTGGGCACCATGGAAGCCAACAGTAGCTCAGCAGTGGCAGGCGCCCGCTGGAGCAATCCCTCCAGCACCGGCTGTTGCCAGGCCGGCGAGTAACCCCAACTGCCTGTCAGGAGGAGGCGCAACCAGGACACATACTGGACGGGCCACGGCTTGTCCAGACCGTAGATGCGGATCGCCCTCTCGGCCAGTGCGGCCTCTTCCTCTGGCAGGAGGAACTTGTTCGTGTGCGGTATGTAGATCTCGGCGCGCAACTCCACAGGGAGCTGCCACAGCAGGGCGAAGAGGATGAGCGTAACGAGGAAAACAACTAGGGGAAGAACGAGCAACCTTCGGATCACGTACGGTAGCAAATCAAGATCCC
>CAYGQI010000178.1:0-3887 GCA_964351925.1 uncultured Anaerolineales bacterium
CGTCGGGCAGCCAGCCTAGTTCGTCCAGCACCTCGCCCGCCTCGGCCCGGGTGCGGATGGGGACCTCCAGGCCCTGCATAGTCTCCACCAGGCGCGGGAGGAGAGCCTCGGCCACTGGCTTGCCTACTACCTGTGGGCCCACGTCGGTCACGCAGCGCCCAGCCAGCACCACCTCGCGTCTCAGAGCATCCCCCGGCAATCCTGCATTGGCCACGGCCTCCACCAGCCGGGCCACGTAGCGCCCGCGCAGACAGGCCGCCCCCAGGCGGATCACCTCGTCCCAGCGGGGATCGGCCGCTCGCCTGGCTGCTTCCTGCTCGTAGTCCAGCCAATCCACCAGATAGCGCGCCGCCAGGTACTCCTCAAAGGTCAGGTGCAGGAAGCCGAAGAGGTCCAGGCCTCTGGCCACCAAAAGCCCGGCTTTCTCCTCCATCAGCCGGATGAAATCGCCGGCCAGCTCCCGCGCCCTGGGTGAGCTCAACTGCTCTCTTTCCTGCAGCCGCTCGGCAATCCGTTGCTCCAGGTCGCGCCGCTCCACCACGCGCTCTGGACAGTGCTCGTGCATCCAGAAGGCCACCGAGCCCAGGATGTCCACCACGAAGCGCTCGTCCAGGGGACGGTCACCCAGGAAGAGATTAATGGGCCGCCCGGAGAGGCCCCTGGCGCGGTTCCAGGTCTCGGCCAGGGCCTCCACGCACAGGCGATAGAGTTCGGCCCGCTGGTGCGGCAGGCGCGTGCCCTGATAGTGGATCAAGGCCAGGATGGAAAGCAACAGGGGATTAGCGGCCAATTTGACCACGTTGGGGTCGCTGTGGATCTCGACCACCAGCCGCGCGGCACGCTGGCGAGCCCGCTCCTCAGCCTGCGGGGTAACGCCGTCCAGGGTCTCGTAGGCGTGACACCACTGGCCGGCGAAGCGGGCGATGTCCTCGTCGTCAAAGGGCTGGATAGTCAGGTGCACGAAGTCGTCGGCCAGGGGGGCCTGGTAGTAACCAGCGATGCGGCTGGTGACGATGATCCGATTGTTCGGATAGCGCCGGGCCAGGTCGGCCAGGCGCTTCACGGCCGCCAGCCGGTCGCCAGGGCTGCCCACCTCGTCCAGGCCGTCCAGGAGGAAGATGCAGTTGCCGCGCGCCATCTCGGCCCGGAAGAGTGGCCCCAGGTCGGGCAGCTCACGGGACTGGAAGTACTGCGCCAGGTAGTCGGTCAAGGTGAGATCAGGGGCTTCCTTCAGCTTTTCGGTGTAAGCAGCGATGGGGAAGAGGACAGGCAGCCAGGTAGCCCTCACACCCAGCCGTTCTTCAGCGGCCGCCGCTCCGGCGGCCAGGGCCAGGGCCACGTAGCGCAAGAAGGTGGTCTTGCCCGCGCCAGGGTCGCCCAGGATAACCAGTCGCTGGTAGCGGGGCAGCAGCTCCTGGATAGGCACCTTCTCCCGGATACGCTCGGCCTCCTGGAGCAGGCGCTCCGGCCGCAATTCCGCCGGTGGCGTGACCTTCAAGGGGACGAAGACCTCTGCCGTGGGCAGACGTACCACCTGGCGCATCTGCAGGATGCCGCGGAAGTCTAGCCAACGGCAGGATTCGCTGAGATAGGCCAGGTAGTCACGACGCAGTTCACGGACGTCTCCTGCCTCGGAGAGGAGTTGGTAAGCCCTTTGTCGCCACTCCTGTACCCTCTCTGGCGGCTCTCCCAGTTGCTCGCCCACCTTGCTAAGGTTCAGGAAAAGGTCAGCGGCCAGGGAGAGATTGGCCGGGGGCGGAGTCATTTGTTCCTCGTAGAGTGCATTCAAGCGGCGCAGCCGGTCGGCCTCTTTAAGTTCCAGGCGGGCCAGGGGCGATGGCGTAAAGCCGATTTCCCTGCTCAGGTCCAGCCGGAACTCGCAGATGGCGCTGCACCAGACCCAGAAATCGGGCGCCTTAAAGGTCAGTTCCGACATGGTAGCGGCCTCTATCCAGAGCACCACGGAATAGCCGGCCTCCCGCAGAGTCTCTCGTTCCACGTTCAGGTACTGTATGGCCTGGGCGCGGTCGGCCGCGGGCAGTTGGCTGAGGCCATCGGCCAGCACGGCCGAAGGGCCGGTGGGCGGCAGGAGCCGGCGCAGGTGCTGGGCCAGGCTCAGTCTATCAGGCAAGAAGTGGAACTCGGAGAGGGCCACGTGTCCAAAGAGCCGCCGGCCCAATTCAGCCACGGCCTCGCGGCGGGTGGCCTCATCATTAGCTACAGCGATAATCAGGCAGCCAGCGGTGCTGGCCTGCAACTGAATGGCCAGGCGTTCCAGGGGCTCGGCCAGTGGATGGCCGGGGGCAAACCAGTCGTCGCGTCTCATCTTATCACTTCGTTTGGGCCAATCGTCGCTGTAGCGAGGGCAACATGATGGGATGCACGTCGTACCAGGGATCCTCGTTGCTGTAGCATAAGACGTACAGTCCCTCCACTAGTTCATAGCTGACCACAAATTCCTTGCCCTGATAGTCTTTTTCACAACGGGCGGTCAACTGGCCAGTTTCGTGGATACGGGCCATCTCCTCGTAATAGTAGTCGTAGGTCAGGGCACGGGCTTTATCCAGCCGATACTCGCTCACTGCTTTCTCAGCCAGCGGGCGGTCAATTTGCCTTACGCCGGCCCGTATGGCCATTATACAAGTCCTTTCAATGAGGGTGATCATCTCGCGGATGAGACCACCGCTCATCTCAATGAACAAGTCCAGCGCCTCTGAGGCAATGGCCTCTGGAGCGAGACCCCTCAGGCGTTTTACCACGATCTGCTGCATCAGGGCAAAACCTTCTGGGATACGCTCCTGGCTGTCGCGGGGGTGCAACTTGACATTGGGCAGGTAGACCGGCATGAACCCCTGCTCCTGAGCCAACTGACGTTGAATGGAGCAGTAGAGGCTGATGGGCACGGTGAATATGATGTGGCACTGAGGCTCGGCCAGCAACTGATTGTTGACAAAGAGCGGCCGCGCCGCCTCCAGATCAAGACGATCCAGTCCGTCCAAGACGATCAGCAGCGGGCGCTTGGTCTTCTTTTGAGCTGCAGCGATGATGAGGTTAACCTTGTTCACTACATCGCCCAGGATGGGGGGTATCTCTATCTTGCGCCGCGTCTCCTTATCAAAGAGAGTGTGGCGAAAGTCCAGGCCCACTTTCTTCAGAGCCTCGGTGGTCAGTGCGGCAGTAGTGCCTCCGATCTTTTCCTGAATGTAGGTGCTCAAGCTGTCCTTGAGAGCTTCAAATTCCTTGTTCACCGGCACCTCCCGGTGGATGGCTGTCCCCAGGCTGAGCAACAGTTCGGTATTGCCCACGTCAAACATGTTGAAGGTAGATTGGGCATCAATCCAGATCACAGCCGCCTCAGAGGCCAGGTCACCGGCCAGTTTGGCCAATTCGGAGGACTTGCCACTACCCCGATGACCAGCCAGGATGATCTTGCGCGGATTGTTCAGATTGACCATGAGCTCGGTGGCCAGGTTGCCCAGGGGGCTATCCGGGCGTGCCACGTAATAATGATCCGGGTCGCCGATGGCGATAGGCCGCCGGGGATCAAAGGCCCTTGCGATGGGTTTCCAGAAGGTAAGCAGATCGTTCATTGTCGCTCCTCCTTTCGTTTGAGTCTACACCTACAAGTATAGCACAACCTATGCCACCTGGCAAGCATAATAAACTACTCACGCTCACGGAACACGCAGCACGTGGTCACGAACCAACTTCTAAAATCGCCGGCCGCATAATCGTCTGCCCATCCGCCAGCGTGACCGGCAGCGTGGGCCAACCGTCGATGGCGGTGAGCACCTCGTGGCCTGACTCGCCCACCAGGATGGTGTCCTCTGATTTGGTGCCCGTGATGGACGGATTCCAGGCGTACGCCTGGCCCACGGCAACGACGT
>CAYGQI010000179.1:0-2173 GCA_964351925.1 uncultured Anaerolineales bacterium
CGACGGCACCCGTGGATGGGAATTGCCGCGTGTCTGGGCGGGGGTGGGAACGTCTCGGTACGTTCTCCCCGCTTTGTAGTTAGTGTGCTGCGTAATGTGACCGGCGGGCACCAACTGTGCCCGCCGGTTCTCGTTCTGCTCTTGAATTGTCGTTGTCCAGGGGCAGGCTGGCCGGGCCGCGAGAATGGGCAGGGTGACCGCGCTCGGGTTCATCCTGCGTGAGCGGATTTCCACTTCTCCACCTCTGCGCGCATCTCCCTTGCGCTGAGAAACGTCGCTTCGCTGTGGGCTCCTAGCATCTGCGCCAGTTCTTCGGTGCTGCCGTCCGGTTCCAGCCTGTCCACCGAGGTAGTGGTGCGCCCGCTGTGCACTTCCTTGGCCACTCTGTAGTGAGTGTCGCCAAAGGCCGCGATCTGGGGCAGATGAGTCACACACAAAACCTGGTGGTTCCTGGCCAATGCCCAGAGCTTCCGGCCAATCACCGCCCCTGCTCGGCCTCCCAGGCCCGCGTCTATCTCATCGAAGATGAGCACGGGGACGTCGTCCGCCCTGGAGAGTACGGTTTTCATGGCCAGCATCAGTCGCGCCGTTTCACCGCCTGAAGCTATTCTGGACAGGGGTTTCAGAGGCTCACCCACATTCGGAGAGATCATGAATTCCACCTGGTCCATGCCGGTGGAATCGAAGGCGTATCGCTTCCCATCCACCTGGACTCCGTCATCGATCTCCCGCTGCGCGATGGACACCGCAAAACGGGCCTTCTCCATGCCCAATTCTCTCAGCTCCGCCTCTATTCCCTGAGCGAGTGACTCCGCGGCATGTTGACGGGCTTGGGAGAGCTGGGTGGCCAGATTCGCAATCTCACCCAGCAGTGCGCTCTCGCGATCCTGAAGCTCCTCTATGCGCTCCTCACTGTGGGCGAGGCCGTCCAATTCCTCCCTCGCTGAGACAGCGAAGGCCAGGATCTCCTCTATGGAATCCCCGTACTTCCGCTTGAGATCGTGGATCAGGTCGAGGCGTTCCTCGACCTGTCGCAGCCTGGCTGGATCGTAGTCGATTCCCTCGCGGTACGAACGCAGAGCGCCTGCCGCCTCCTGGAGTTGATAGGTGATGGCCTCGACGGTCTTGTGTTGCTCCTCCAGCCTGGGGTCCAGCTCCGCAAGTCTGGCCAGGCCGGCGCTAACTTCCCCGACCAGGTCCAGAACTGACCCTCGAACATCCTCGCTTTCCGCGAGCGTGTTGTAGAGGAGGTCAGTCTGGCTGATCAACCTCTCGGCGTTCGCCAGGATCTTGTGCTGCGCGGCCAGCTCCTCTTCCTCCCCAACCTGGAGCTTCGCGGCATCTATCTCCTGAACCTGGTATTTCAGCAGGTCTATTCTCCTGGCCAGCTCGCGCTCATCGCTCAGCAGGGACCCTAACTGACTGCGAGTCTCGTGGAGCTGATGCACCCTGGCCGCGGTCTCTGCACGCGGACTCTGTAGGCCTGCATACCTATCCAGGAAGTCTATGTGTTGCCGCACTCGTAGCAGGGAGAGGTGTTCTCCCTGGTTGTGGATGTCCACCAACCTCTGTCCAATCTGTCGCAACACGCCCAGCGTGACCAGCCTCCCGTTCACCCGACAGATGTTGCGGCCCCCGCGGTTGATTTCCCTGGTCAGGATCAGTGCATCTCGATCGTGGTCAGCGAGGCCGTGCTCCTGAAGCAGCGGGAGCACGCTTTCCTCGTACAGCGCCTGGGGCGGAGAGAAGACGCCCTCGATGAAGGCTTGCTCGGTGCCGGCCCGGATCTGGTCCGTCTCAGCCCTTCCCCCCAGGAGGGTGCTGACGGCGTCGATGATGATGGACTTGCCTGCGCCGGTCTCGCCGGTGAGGGCGTTGAAGCCGGTGGACGGACTGAGCTCCAACTGGTCTATGATGGCGAAGTTGCGGATCGTCAAGTACGTGAGCAAGAGGTCCTCCCCAGGCGGCTGCTCCCTCAGCGCAGACGCATGGCCGCCACTGCTGCGGCCACGATAGGGTAGAGCCAGTAGAAGGGGTTGAGCACGAAGGCGGGCAGGACGAGAAAGGCCGCCGCGCCGAATCTGAACGTGGCGACGACGAGAGTGCCTGCCAGGGACCCCAGGATTACGGAGGCGGCCGCCACGATCTGCAGGCCTCTGCCCCTCTTGTATCC
>CAYGQI010000179.1:2273-3840 GCA_964351925.1 uncultured Anaerolineales bacterium
GGGTGGCGCACGGCACATTCGATACAGATCGGCTGGCCGCACTTGCCGCAACGAAGCAGAGTCTCCCGGTCCGGGTGATTGACGCAATTCAGCGGTTCAGACATACCTACTGCTTCAATCTCTCCAGCAAGTTGCGGCCGAAATAGCTGGCGGGTTGAGTCCTGACCAGCTTGCAGCGGTGAGGACTCACCGTGACCGTTACTCTGTCCCCGTCCTCCAGTTGTGTCTCGATCTGGCCGTCGATGGTGAGAACGGCGTGGTATTCGCTGGAAAGTCGTATCTCGATGGTGGAGCTGGAGGGAAGGACAAGCGACCGTTCAAGCGCCCTGTGCGGCGCGATGGGGGTGAGCAGAATGTCCTCCAAACGAGGGTGGAGAATGGGGCCGCCGGCAGCCAGGGAGTAGGCAGTAGAGCCCGTGGGCGTGGCCACGATCAATCCGTCCGCCACATAGTCGGCCATGTGTTCGCCATCGACGTACGCTCCCAGTCGCACCACTCGGGAGATGGTGCCATGGCCCATCACCACGTCATTGAGGGCATCGTAGGACCCCTCTTCTTCTTTCCCCCGGTGAAGTTCGGCGTGCAGCATGATGCGCTCCTCCAGCCAGTAGCTCCCGGAGAGCACGGTGTCCATCACGTCCTCTACTTCCTCGGGTTGCGCCTCGGCGAGGAATCCGAAACGTCCCATGTTTACGCTCAGGATTGGCGTGCCGTTCAGCGCCGCCATCCTGGCCGCCCTCAGAATGGTGCCGTCGCCGCCAAAGGTGACTATCAGGTCCAGAGTGGCCACGTGTTTCCTGGCTTCCTCGTCCTCCCATGCGGAGCCCACCCAGGTGGAGAGGCCCCTGGACCTCAAAGAGGTGTCCAGGTCCGTGACCAGGCGAAGGGACCTGTCTATCTTGGGATGATATAGCAGTCCGATCTTCTGCATGCCGTCTCCCACGGCTCGGTGACCCTCTGCCGATTATATCTCAAGCTGCACCCGGTGCCTAGTGGTCAATCTTGCTTGCCCCCGAATGTAGGGACCATTACTGAACGGACCGCGGCGGAGGAGTATAATATAGACAGAAGAAATCTTCCTCCTCCTTTCGAGAAGGGGGGTCGAGGTCGCCAAGACCTTGGCCCTCCTTTCATATTCCTAGAGATGGAGACTTTCCCCCGGGCTCATGACCACGACGTCGATCCCAGTGGTCTGTTTGACCCTTTTGGCAAAGGCACGAGGATCCTGCTGGATCACGTCGAAGGTGCCGTAGTGCATAGGGACCACCAGCCTCGGGGTGAGAAACTGCACTGCTCTCAGGGCATCATCGGGTCCCATGGTGTAGTTGTCGCCTATGGGCAGCAGGGCCACGTCGATGGGCTTCTCTTCACCCAGCAGCTTCATGTCGTAGAAGAGACCCGTGTCGCCGGCGTGGTAGATCCTCTTCTCAGCCACATCCAGTAGGAACCCTCCGGGGTTTCCCCCGTAGCCGCCGTCGGGCAGGGTGGAGCCGTGGTGAGCTATGGTCATCTTCACCCGGCCAAAGGGGAACTGCCAGCCGCCGCCGATGTGCAGGCCGTGAGCGTT
>CAYGQI010000180.1:0-3839 GCA_964351925.1 uncultured Anaerolineales bacterium
ACGTCCTCTACCCGGTCGTCCTTGACCTTGATGAACATCTCCATCACATCCCCGCACATGGGGTTCCCGACCTTGCCCACCCCGTCCGCGTCCTCGATCACCCCTACGTTCTGGGGATCGGCGAAATGCTTCATCACCAACTCTGAATACATCTCCGTTCTCTCTCCTTACTAGCGGCGAGCCTCTCGCTCTCCGTAGAGCGGAGACATGGCTCGCAAGCGTTCTACTATGGGTGGCAGGACCTCCGAGACCCTATCCACATCCTCCTCGGTGTTCTCGCGACCCAGCGTCATGCGGATGGCGCCGCGGGCAAGATCAGGCCGCACCCCCATGGCCAACAGCACGTGCGACGGGTCTGCGGACCCGGTAGAACATGCTGACCCACTGGAGGCAGCGATCCCCTCCACATCAAGGCCCACCAATATGCCCTCACCCTCTACGTACTCGAAGGCGATATTGGCGTTGTTGGGCAGACGCTTTTGGGGATGGCCCAGCAGCCAACAGTGGTCAATGGATGAAAGTATACCCTCTATCAGCCGGTCCCTGAGGGCCGCGAGCCTGTTCCTCTCCTCCTCTCGGCACTCCTCCGCCAGCTTCAACGCTGTGGCGAGGCCCACGATGCCCGCCACGTTCTCGGTGCCCGACCGGAGGCCACGTTCATGCCCGCCACCGGTCTGGATGGGCAGGACCTCTACCCCCTCTCTCACGTACAGCAGGCCGACCCCTTTGGGCCCATAGAACTTGTGTGCCGCCAGGGTCAGCAGGTCGACATTCAACTCCTGCACGTCCAGGCTCAAGGCGCCGGCGGCCTGCACCGCGTCGGTGTGGAACGGTATGCCACGGCGACGCGCGATCTCTCCAATCTCAGCGATGGGCTCCACAGTACCCACCTCGTTGTTGGCGTACATGATGCTGATCAGAATCGTGGTCTCGGTGATCGCCCTTTCCACGTCTCGTGAGTCCACCAGGCCGTATTCGTCCACGGGGAGGTATGTCACCTCGAAACCAAACTGCCTCTCCATCTGCTCGCAGGTGTGGCTCACCGCGTGGTGTTCCACAGAGGAGGTGATGATATGATCGCCCCGCCTCCGGTTCATCCAGGACACACCTCTGATGGCCAGATTGTCGCTCTCTGTTCCACCGCTAGTGAAGACTATCTCCTCGCCCCTACAGTTCAAGATCCCGGCCACGGTGGCGCGAGCCTCCTCCAACCCCTGTCGTGCCTCCCTCCCCAGAGAGTGTATGCTGGAGGCGTTGCCATACCGCTCACTGAAATAGGGCAGCATGGCCTCCACGACCTGAGGATGAACAGGTGTCGTCGCCGCGTGGTCGAGATACACAGCTCTCCTGTCACCCATTGCTCCTCCGCCCCGATTCGTCAACGATGGAACACCGAAGACCCGCACTGCGCCACCCTCTCAGCCCATACTGATCGGCTCTACGAGATCCGCCAACGTAGTGGAATCGAGGACCTCTACCATGCCCTGGTGCATTCTTCTCCATACGTCCCGAGCCGTGCAGACCCCCTTGCGGGTGCACGAGTCCTCCCCCTCGGCCGCGGGGATACACTTCAGGGGCATGATGTACCCTTCCTCCAACGCACGCACGACGTCCCCGACTGTGATCTTCCAAGGAGCGCGAGTCAGTTCGTACCCGCCACGGACACCCCGGGTGCTCTCCACCAGATTGGCTCCTTTCAGCAGCGGTGCAATCTGCTCCAGGTACCCAAGAGAGATCCCCTGGCTTTCGGCCACGTCGTTAAGGGAGACAGGGCCCTCGCCGTAGCGACGGCCCAGCTCTATCATGGTCCTTAGACCATACTGTTCCCTGGCTGAAAGTTTCATGGTTTAATTCCCAGCGAATACTAAGGATTATGATACCACAAATCCGCCCGTACGTCAAACAGGGTCGTGCACGGTGCGGGAGACAGGTCAGCGCCGCCTGAGGGAGCCTGGTGCGCGGTTTGACACCGCGGCATAAGGAACAGTCGGGCTGCTGCCCGCCTGGGGTTTCTGCCACGCCATCCGGCGAGGGGTCTTCCCGCACGAACGTTTACCGCGAACCGCATTGGCCAGGCCACAGGCATGCAGCGAGTCTCGTTCTCATGGACCTCGCGAGGAATGGTCATCGTCCAGCCACCCGAACCACTTCGCAGCAGACATGAGCGGGTAGAGGAGACAAGCGAAGCACACGCCCCAGAAAACCGAAGAGGTGGTGAGTTGCGGGAGCAAGGCTGCGCCAAGGTGCGGATAAGCGGCGTCGCAACAAAGGCCCGCTCGCTCGCTGGGCAGACCTGTGCACCCCTTCCCCCGGGCCCCGGGGTTACCAGCTAGACCTTGCACGGCCGCTGTGCTGGACCATGAGGGAGGTGCAGCCTACCCCCCTGCCACCAGAGGCACGAACGTCCTCGGCTTGCACCCGGTGCAGGTAAACATGAACTTGGCGACGACATTCTTGTCGGAGTCTACAACGAGATCGATCAATGCGCTACCGCCGGAAACATCTCCCTCCCAGCCAACGAAGACATAACCATCCTCCGGAACGACGGTCAGCTTCGCCTCCGTTCCAGACACGCAGCCGCCCAGCAGGCACGACATTGGCTCCATGACCACCCTGCCACCCCCGGTGGGGTCCACGCTTGCGTGGACCTCGAAGGACGGCAGTGGCGGATCTATCACAGGCACGTACACATAGTCATCGATGCCGCACTGCCCGTAGGCGATTTTGAACCACCCGGCCTCGCCCCAGGTAGTGCCCCAACTGTTCTTGGCGATCCAGTACCCCTCTTCATCATCATAGCCGACCACGGTCACCGCATGGAACCCCACCAGCCGCCCCGAGGAGTACTCGTAGACGCCGGACTTGTAGTAGTAGAAGTCGACGTACACTGCCATGGTGGCCTCAAAAGGACCGTTTTCAGCCAGTTGCTGCTTCATCTCATTCATGTCGGTGAGACCCACCCAGCTGGAGATATTGGTGACCCGGCTCTCCCAATCGGGGCACACGCTACATACCTGGTCCTGACCGCTGTAGGGATAGCAGGCCTCGTCAGCCACGCCCGTGTCCCTGGAGAAATCCATCGCCGCGCTAGGGTACCAGCCGTTCCGGCAGGTGCTGCCCGATCCACAGAAGTAGAGGTGCGCCTCCGATAGATCTGGGTTGAGATCCGGGTCGTTAAGAGCGATCTCCAGGCGCGACTCCATAGCCCCCGCAGTGGCGAAGGCCACACAGGTCCCGCAGGCACCCTGACTCCGCACTGGCGTCGTCCAGTCCTGTCCGTCCTGGCTGCGCCAGTCCACTCTCAAAGGAAAGTCATACGTTGCCGCGAGGCTGGGACTCTCCAGCGCCGCTTGCTCCTGCTCCCATTCAATCACCTCCGGCGACACGCCCAGTGGCGGAAAGGAACCTTCCGGATCGGGCCCCGACAGAGGGTTCTCCTCGGAAATGACCTCCGAAGGCTCTGTTTCCGACCAGAACGTATCCGTGAGATGCTCGACGTCCACATCGAGCGTTGAGGTGACGACAGAGGTCGGCTGCGGTATCTCCTCGGAGGACTGCGGCTGGACTTCCGCGCCTGCAACATGGTCCGCTGACCCGGGATCATCAGTCTGAGCACTCGCCGGCACTACCGCAAGCAGAGCCACGAGCATCAGGGCTATGAGTGCGGATGTGCAAGCTACAACTATTCTGATTCTCATCTTCGTCCCCTCCCTCTTGGGGATCTGGGTGGGGACGAAAGAAAGCGCGTTCTCCGCCACTTGGCCCACAGATAGAAGAGAACGCGCTAGTGCTCTAGCTGTCTATCGGAGGCAACCCGGCTACCGTAGTTCTCCCGAACC
>CAYGQI010000181.1:0-2625 GCA_964351925.1 uncultured Anaerolineales bacterium
GACATCAACCCGCTTCTCCATGGGGGCATTGTGGAGGAATCCTTCATCGTTGATCTGATCAGTACTAAACCTGAAGCTGCAACGATCGTTCTAACGGGCCGCTTTGCTCCCGAGGCCATCGTGAAGATCGCAGATGTAGTGACTGACTTCGCCGAGGTGAAGCATCCCGCCCGTGTCGGGGTCGGCCCGCGAATGGGTATCGATTTCTAGCTGTCGGGGCGGTTCAGACTAGTGCCGTAAGACTGACTCCTGCTCGGGGCCCACGCTTCTCCATTTACCTCTACCTATGCGCTCCGGGGCGGACCGGGACCCACGTGTCATGCCATCTCGAACCGAAAACGTTTCTGGAACCGTCTGAGTAGCCGCAGGATCGGAGCGCCAAAGAGGAGGATCAGTAGCAGGTTCCCCAGGGCCCTCCCCATGTCCCACCAGAGTGACGTGGCCAGGTAGAACGCCGCGTATCTGCCGAGCGTGGCCCACGCGCCACTCCCAGGCTGCCACTGTGTGCTCGAAGGGCCCAAGTCCATCAGGTACGGCCAGAACCATAGGTTCATTATCGCCCCAAACAGCAAGCCTAGCGCCGCTCCCCACAGTGCCAGGAGGACCACCTCCGCTCGCCCGAAGCGGCGCAGTCGCGGCACCCACGCCGAGGCCATGCCCATCCAGCCGGCGGAGAACATCTGGTAGGGCAGCCAGGGCCCCATACCTCCCGTGATGATGGCAGAGACCAGCAGCGAAAGGGCACCTAGGAGAAAGCCGAAATCGGCTCCGAAAGCATAGCCGCAGAGGATGGGGAGAAAGAGCATGGCGGTGAACCCCGCTGGGCCCGGGATCAGACGTAGAGCAGCATTGATAGCGACCAGGATTCCAAGAACAGCCACGACTTTGGAGTCCATCTGGCGAGTCTCGAGGTTGGCGATGACGACCACCAGGCACAGCAGTAGCAGTATCAAGAAGGTCACGGGCGCGTCTGCAGAGTGGGCCATGAACCCGTGAGCGGACGGGCTGCGCTGCGGGAGGATGAACGGATAGAGAAAGGCGATCCCACCCAACAGCGTGGCGAGAGCAAGAATCAGGGCGCTGAGACCGCGCCCAGCGAAAGACGACAACCACACCTTCACGGTTCCAGTACCGCCAGCACGTCGTCCACCGCAACAAAGCGCTCATCTCCGAACAACTTGCCTATCTGGGACGAGAATACCATCGAGTCGCTCATCACCCGCCGGGCTGGCCCGTCTACGACTACTTGTCCCTCGGCCAAAATCACCACCCTCTTGGCACATAGGGCCACCAGTTCGACGTCGTGCGTGGACATCACGATCGCTTTGCCTTCCTGTTGCTTCCTGGTCAGAAAGCTGGCGAGAGCCCGCTTCTGATGGTAGTCCAGGCCTCTGGTTGGCTCGTCGAGCAGGATGATCTCGGGCTCGGCGACGAGGATGGCGGCCATGGCGGCGCGCTGACGCTCACCGCCACTCAGGTCTCTAGGGTATGAATCAGCGTGCTGGGATAGGTGGAGACTGTCCAGCAAGTCGTGATACCCGCCTGTCTCGAGTCCGTGGCTCCGTCGCGTGAAATCGAGTTCTTCTCGCAGCGTGTCGGCGAAGAGTAGCGACCCAGGGTTCTGAGGCACATAGCCCACACGCCGCGCGATGTCCTCCACGTTCTTGCTCCTGGTATCCTCACCGAACAGCTCTACTTGGCCACGCTCCGGACGCAGCAAACCGACAATGTGCTTCAGCAAAGTGGTTTTGCCAGATCCGTTGCGACCCATCAAAGCAACGAACTCTCCTGGTGCCACTGACAGGTCTACTCCTCTCAGGGCTTCCTGCCCATCGTAGGAGAACCATACGTTCTTCATCTGCATCATCCCGCCATCGTCGCTTCGCACTGTGTCCGCGGGACGTAGGGGACGGTGCTCCTCAGGTGAGGGCAGGTTCATAGTTCTGGCGAAGCGGCGCCCGTCCTTAATGGTGAGGGGCAGCGGGCTCCAGCCAAGGCTCTTTGCCAGCCGGACCAGCGGTGGCTCCAGGTCGACGTGCGGCAGCACCTCTTGAGGTGACCCAATGACCGGACTCCCGCCATCGCCAGGAAGGTAGACCAGACGATCTGCGTACTGCACCACTCGCTCCAAACGATGCTCCGAGAGGATCACTGTCAAGCCGAGGTCTGCATTGAGCTTCTGGACCGTGGTGAGGACTTCCTCGGCGGCTTGGGGGTCCAGTTGCGAGGTTGGCTCGTCTAGTACAAGGACCTGCGGTTGGAGCGTGAGCACTGCCCCGATGGCCACTCGCTGCTTCTCTCCTCCAGACAGGGTGTTGATCTTCCGGTGACGGAGGTGGGCGATATTGATCTGATCCAAGACTTCCTCAACGCGCTTGCGCATTACAGGCGGAGCGAGGTTGTGGTTCTCCATAGCGAAGGCCAGTTCATCTTCCACGGAGTCAACCACGAACTGGCTCTCTGGGTCCTGAAGCACAAAACCCACGACCTCGCTCATCCCGCGCGGCCCCAGGGCTAAGGGATCGCGACCAGCGACGCGGACTGTGCCGCTGATGGTCCCACCGTAGAAATGAGGCACCAGTCCATTCAGACACCGCAGCAACGTTGACTTGCCAGAGCCGGAGT
>CAYGQI010000181.1:2725-3786 GCA_964351925.1 uncultured Anaerolineales bacterium
GCTGGCCGCAGTGACCAGTGTATCGCGCCGTCGCCACAGCTCACGACGATACTTGCTGCGCTTCACACCCCGGCCCATGATTAGCACATTGACGAGGAGCAGCGCCATGCTGCTCATTCCGATAATCGCAGTGACCGAACGCGCGTTGGGAAAGTAACCGAAGTAGAAGGCTGCCACTAGTAGACCAAATAGCGCGGCGGCGATGAGCACCCTGTGCAGGGCTTGACGTCTTCCGGCCTCGCCGCGGGATCCACCACCAAAGCCACGGGCCTCCATGGACTCAGCCAGCTGAATGGCCCGCTCCAGTCCTGTAGTGAGAAGGGGTACGAAAAGGGGCAGCAGGTCTCTTATGCCGCGGAAGCGGTGGCCGCGAATGGCCTGGGCCTCCCTGATGTCCTGCAGCGAGGACACCATCTGCGGCACAAAGGCAATGGCGATGGAAGCAATCATCCCCGTCTGGTACAGGAAAGCCGGTGTGAAGCGCAACACCTTGTGGTGATCGACCAGCACATTGAAGGTCGCAAATACGAGGAGTATGGCTACCAGGCTGAGAGCACTAGTCAGCCCGTAGACCAAGGCCTCCAGTGTGGTATCGCCGCCGAGCTCCAGAAGCGGCACGCGTCCGATGCGCAATAATAGACGGGGAAGGGTCAACAGCACGGTATCCCCGTAGTGCACGGTGAGGGTGTTGAACACCACGCTAAACATACCGAGCACCAGACCAGCCTTGAGGAACACGCTCCAACTGGTGGCCATCGAAGACAGACGGCCCATGGTGTTGTAGGCGACCGCCACCGCCAGCAGCAGTAAGGTCAGGTACAAAGGGTTGCGAGAGATCATCGCCGGCAGCAAGGCGGCGGCAAGCCAGAGCATCCAGGTCAAGGTATGGTACATAGGCAACTGCTCGGTGTGTCCGTGCGCTAGAAATGAGTCCGCGCGCGGAAGTAGATGACCATCAGGAATACCAACATGACCACGAAGGCGATGGCCCCAAAGCCAACGGTACCCGCGCCGACCCCCAGCAAGAGCAGGATCCTTTGCAGGCCGACGGACTCCTCCCG
>CAYGQI010000182.1:0-3784 GCA_964351925.1 uncultured Anaerolineales bacterium
GGAGGCGACGGCCCGCAGCTCGCTGTAGGCTTCGGCGTATTGACTGGCCGCTTCCACCTGATGGGCTACGGTGATGGCGCCGGATTGCCAGATCTGGGAGGCGATATCCCTACGGATGTAGAAGGCGAAATCGGAGGATCCCAGGGGGTTCTCCAACTCCCGGTAGAGCAGGAAATTGATGGCGCTGCGACGCGTCTCCGGGTTGCGCAGGTTCTCCCAGATCACAGACGGGGTCAACGAGCGATAGTCCTCCGGGAACCACCACCGGAGCTTGTACTGGTACCGAACATAGTCCCCGAGATAGGGTCTGACGGCGTTCTCGTTCTCCAGCCCCACGAAGACCACGGGGGCGTCGAGAGGGCCCACAGGTTCCTTGCCGAAAAACACCTTGTTGGGGTAGTCGCGCAGGTACCACCACAGCGGCCAACTGGTGAACTCGTCAAAGGCCACCCTCATGTCCTTGCCACCCACGAGCCGCTCTGATAGTTGTTCTACCTCGTCCACAAGCATGGTGACGTCGGGGGTGGTCTGCGTGTAGATGAGCATGTCCTGGGCCACGTCACTGTGAACGTAGGTGGCTATCCAGGCGTAGCGGATGGTGAAGATGGTCAGCACCAGGACCGCCGTGAACAGGAACCCTCTGGCAAGGGCGGACGGGCGCAGCCGCCTGGCTACGAGGAAGGTGAGGTAGAAAAACACACCCGAGAGCACGAGGCCGGCCAGCCAGCGCATCATGGTGTTGAGTTCTCCCAGGTTGAAGCCTGCAGCGGGCAGGCCCTGGGAGAGGAGACGCGCCACGCCGAGAGAGGCGCTGAGGAAGGCTCCGAGCACCAGAGCAGCCGCAGGCAGCAGGACCAGGAGATAAGGGGCTCTGCGCTGGCGAAACTCGTCCCAATCGGTTCGTTCCAGCACCTCACCGATGAACCTGGCGGCCAGCAGGATCATGGGCACGGTGAGATGCACGATCAACCAGGGCATCTTCTCGCCGGCCCAACTGTAGATGATCAAGGCCACGAGGCCCCAGTAGGCCAGCAAGACCCAGAAGATGTCGGACAGCGGCCACACGGCCTTCTTGTCGGCCGAACTTCTGACCTTTCCTGCCTGCCTGAAAGAGAGGTAACCCACGCCCAGGAAGGCCAGCAGGAGAGGAAGGAAGTCATACAGCGGGATGAGCACCAGGTAGTAGAACCACGGTTGCCCACCTCGCTGTACGCCTTGCTGCGCCAGCCAGTAGCCCAGGGCGCCGATAGGGCCGGTCAGAACTCCTCCCATGTTGGTCAGCAGAGTAGTGTGCAGCAACAGGTAGATGGCCCAGAAGACACCGGCGGCCGTCAGCCAGCGTCGTCGGTTCCAGGCCAGGCCCAGGGCCGCGAACACCGCTGTCACCAGCAGGACGACCACCAGATCGTGTTGACCGTAGTTGACGTAGTCCAGCGGGTCCCAGCGCCCCAGGATCTTGATGATCAGTGCTGGGAAGTAGAGCGGTCCACACAGGCTACCGATGAGGATCACCAGGTCGAAGGAGGCGAGGTCGGGTGGGAACTTGCGGTCCCGCAGCCATTCCCAGGCCAAGAGGAGCACCAGGAAGGTGCCGAAGATGAAAGTGGTAATGTACGATATCTCCTTGGTGGAGAACAGGAGGGACAGAGCGGCAGCCAGCAGACACAGATGAAACTGCCTTCGCCCTTCCAGATACTTAATCAGGGCTATGAACGCCAGGATCTCGAAGCCGGCAGAGAAGATGTCCTCGCGAATGAAACGGGAATAGTACAGGAACCCGGGCGAGATGGCGAACATGGCAGCCGCGGCCAGTGCCCCGTATCTCCCCAGCCACTTCCTCAGAAAGTACGGGGCAAGAACAAAGCCCAATCCGAAGAGCGCTGGGGCAACCCGTGAGGTGTAGTCGCTGGCCCCGAACAGGAAGTAGATGAGAGCTGTGGCATGGAAAAGGACGGGACCGTGGAGGAGAGGGTTGTGGACGAACCCCTTGCCCTGATAGAGCTCCCAGGAATAGAAGGAGTGCATACTCTCATCGTGGTGCTGGGCGCGGCTGCCCAGGTCCCAGAAGCGAGTGCCAATAGTCACCAGGATGATGGTCAACCAGCAGATCAACTCCCAGTTGATGGTGATCTGGGCCAGCAGGGGCCGATCCAGAAGGGAGAACCGCTTTTGCATCGTGCCAATACCTCGCTATTCCTCGGTGTCCGGGGCGACCCACATCACCACGTCACGATGTACGGGCGGCTGGAGGGACTCCCGAAAGAGGAACCAGTTGACCAGATCGTGGCCTGGCAGGCCCACAGCCTTCCAGGAACTCTGGAGACGAAAGCGTGCCCCCCTGTAGTCTGGCAGGTACGGGGTCTCTTCTTGAGGTGTGACCACTACCGGGGCGGCAGACGTCGTGGCCCCGGAGACGAAGCTCAGGTGAGGGAAGGACCTCAAGTACCAGGCCAACAGGGGGTCCTCTTCCCCTGTCACGGCGATGCTCACGCTGTGCCTCTGGCGCTCCTGCTGATTGGAGAAATCCTCGATGGCTTGCGCCAGGCCGCGGACGTCGGAAGACGTGGGCTTCTCGACGAGGATCTCCAGAGGGTTTCCAGGGCGGTGGTAGTTGAGCCGCCACGCAGTGTGCACCGAGAGGCTGGCCAGCCCGACCAGTAACACCAGAGCGCCTGAGCGCAGAGAGACCCTCCAGTCCAGAGACAACACGCCAACAATGGAGACCACGCAGAGGACGAAGAAGACTGAGAGCAGCACCAGGGCCAGATGTCTGGGGTCGCCGGGATTATCCGGGTTGCCGAAGGCGGCAGCCTGCAACAGCAAATGGAACAGGGCTGGCACGGAGATGGCCAAGGTCAGCATCGCCCAGCGCCATTGTTCGCGCCTCTCCAGTTGGCTCAGCAGGTCGCCCACGCATCTGCCAGCCAACAGGGCGAGGGGTAAGAGCATCTGGAGGATGCCGGCAGCGGGCTTGGTTCCCATGAGTGAGTACAGTACCAGGCTGAAGACAAACCAGCACACCAGGAACGCAGCGAAGGGGTCCCGTCGGCTCAGGTAGCACGCCCCGGCGAGGCCGAAGAAAAGTACGGGCAACTCGTAGGCCAGTAAGAGCAAGAGGTAGTAGGACCAGGGCTGACTGTCGGTTGCCGGCTGGAACCGGCTGAGCCAGAGAGAGGGCAAGTCCAGGGCGGCCTGGAGGCCGTGGAGGTTGACCAGAAGCCCTGTGGAGAGCAGCGCCACGAGTGCAGCGAAGACTCCCAGGGCTGTTAGCAGGACGCCCGAACGTGGCTTCTCAGCGAACAAGACGGTCCAGGGGGAGGGTTCGCCTTCGCTGCGGGAACGCGAGCGAGCGATGGCGACCAGGAAGAACCCTGCCAGGACGACCAAGGTGGCGTACGCGGCCCCACTGGCGAGGAGAGCGACGGCGAGGGCCGCGGCCGCCAGGTAGAGTTGCCACGATCTTCCCTGACTGGCGTAGCCAAAGACTCCCGCCACCAGGGCCAGACAGGCGGCCGCCGCGATGATCTCTCCGTTGAGCTGTCTGGAAAAGAAGATCAGGGAGGGGGAGAAGGTAAGGAAGGCCGAAGCGAAGAGCGCCCCCTTCCTGCCCAGGCGAGGGCGCAACAGGTAGGGTACTCCCACCATCAGCGTGCCTGCCAGGGCGGGCACCATGCGCGCCACGTGGTCGCTGGCTTCGAACAGCAGGTACAGCAAGGCGTTGCCGTGGAAGAGAAGAGGACTGTACCCTCTGATAGAGGCCGCGCCCCCCGAGTAGAAACGCCAA
>CAYGQI010000183.1:0-3757 GCA_964351925.1 uncultured Anaerolineales bacterium
TCATTCCGTGGGGTTAGCGACATGGTCTATCAGTCTCGCGGCGTTGAGGGCTGCATCAGGCCTGGCAGCTTCTCGGGCCTTCTGCCGCATAAGAGCCAGGGTCTCAGGCCCGTTCCCGGCGAGTTCCCTGAGGGCCAGTACAAGCTCCTGGGGCGTAGGTGTAAAGAGGGCTGCCCCGGTTGCTACCGCCCATTCAGCGTTCCCTTCCTCTTGTCCCCGCAGGGCACCGCTGATGAGCATGGGCAAACCGCAACTGAGCGCCTCGCTCATGGTGCTGGGCCCTGCCTTGGTGACAAGCAGGTCTGCGGAGTGCATCAGGGCGGGCATGTTGTCCACGAAGCCGAGGACGTGCGTGGGCACCTCCCAGGATACCGACTCTAGTCTACTCTTGAGGGCCTCGTTTCTTCCTGCCACGACCACCAGTTGTATGTCCAGTCCGGCCTGGGCAACCGCTCTGGCAATGGAGAATACGTTGCCCATGCCTTCACCGCCCCCAACGACCAACACGGTGAGTTTGTCCTCCCCTAGCCCCAGCTCCCTCATGAGCTGCTGCCGGTCGCGAGGGGCCTGCGCGAACTTCAGGCCGATGGGCAGGCCGGTGACCTTGACCCTGTCTGTTTCGAAACCAGCATCGAGGGCTTTGCGGCGCGCCTGCTCGGTGGGTACCAGGCACAGATCCGCTTCCGGGCACAGCCAACAACGATGGATGGTGACCAGGTCGGTGACCACGGTAACGAGGGGCATCCCCCAGTGTAGGCGTTCGCGTAGCGAGGCTACGGAGTGGTTCCCCAAGGGGTGAGTGGAGACGATGACCTCCGGCTCGGCGGCGTGCACCATGTCTTCGAGTCTGTCGAAGGATAGCGGTGCCACAGCTCTAAGGAGATAGTCTGTGCTGCGGCTCCGGTTGGAGGAGTGCCAGAGCAGGCCATAGGGGCCAGGAAGCAGATCCACCACGGGGCCGTAGAGGCGGCCGGCGGTGCTCAGCGGGAAGGGGTACCCCTCAGCGATGATGTCGGCAAGATGGATGTCATAGCGGCCTGGAAACAGGTGTTCCAGCGCACCCACGATGGCGTCAGCCACGCTGCGGTGGCCGCCACCCGCGTCACACATCAGGATGAGGATTTTCCTGGCCATGGTGGTGCTATCTTGGATGTTCCGCTTCGAGACCTGGCTCGGATCGCGCGCGAAGGCCGTAGCCCTCTCTGGAGAAGAGCGCGTATCCCCAGATGATGGGCACCAGGCGCATGGCGCGCATGAGGACCACGAAGGCCAAGGCCTGGCTACTGGCTACACCGAAGACCCCGAGGGTGGTGATGGAGAGTATCTCCAGCATGCCCACGTTCCAGGGAGGGTTGGGGATAGTAGCGGCAAGGGCGATGACGACCACCGGAAACAGGTATGGTCCGAGGCCCAGAGGGATCAGCGCGGCCCGGCCCAGGAAATAGTAGCTCACGGTCAAGACAAGCCACTGGGGAAGGGTGAGGAGCAGGGCCAGGAGTGATCGTCTCCACTCCTGCATGGCTCGCACGCCCTCCGTGAAGCGTTCCAGCACGCCGGTGATGCGCCGGGCGAATTTGGCTGATAGCCTGCTGGCGATCACACCGACCAGCCTGGTGGTCCACTCGCCTCGAGACAAGAGCAGAGCCACAACCAGACCACCCAGGAGCAGGACCAGCAGGCTGGATTGCACCACGGTCTGCACCAGGGGAGGCAGAGGTACGAACCACAGCATGGCCAGCAGGAGAAGGCAGAGCACCAGGATATCCCACATGTGCTCCACGAAGATGGTGCCCAGGGTGGCACTCTTGCTCCACTTTTCCTTCTGCCCCAGCACGATGGAGCGGAGTAGCTCGCCGCTGCTGGCCCCGATGATCTGGTTGCCGAAGTAGCCGACGAGGGTGGTGGAGAAGAGGGTACTGTAGGGGACGCGCCGCTCGGAAGGGATGAGGAATCTCCAGCGCCAGGCCTTGACGACGAAGAAGACCATCTGGGCGGCGAGGGCCGGCAGCAGGTAGACGTAGTCGGCCGCGGCGAGGGTGTCGAGCATCCGCCGCAGGTTGACCCTCACCAGGACCAGGGCCAACAGGAGCAGGCCGATGACCGTAACGATGACAAAGCGTGTCTTGTTATTCAAGCGAAGGTCCCTCTAGCCGACGTATCCCAGGCCGCGCAATCGTTCTTTGATCTCCTCTTCGTCCTCAAGGGAGTACTGGTCTTCGCCAGTGGGGCGCTGAGACAGCTCGTCGGTGTATCGGATGTGCACTGCAGAGAGGTAGTCAGCAGTGAAGGCCTCGGTGAGGACGCGGCCGTCCATGTCGGAGGGGATGGGGATTCCCATGGCGTACAATATGGTCGGAGCCAGATCAGTGATGTTGGCGTCCTGGAGAGTGGCGCCGCTCTTGATGCCTGGCCCCGAGAGCACGGCTATGCCCTCGGGCCGGTGATGGCCCGACATGCCGACGATGGGCTCCACGACGTGGGACGCGCCGAAATCGGCGTGGCCGAAGGCCATATACTCCCAGTTCCTGGACTGAAGCACCAGATCGGGGGCCTTCTCCACCTGGGGGCCGGAGTAGATCTCCTCCTTGCGGTAGACGCGCTCCACAACCGGCAATCCCGTACGAGGGTCGCGTATCTCCAGGGCGCGAGCGGCTATCTCCTCGCGCAGGTCCTCGTATTCCTGGCCAGGCTGGACAATCCCCTGAGGCCGCTTGCCGGCCTGGTTAATGTAGATCTGGCCAAAGCTGCCCACGGCGAAGGCCTTGGTACTGGCCCAATCTACATCGGAGAAGGACAGGAAGAGCCGCTTCATCAGCCCGCCGCCCCTCTGGAAACGAAAGCGGCGCCGGAGGAAGCCTAGCCTTAAGGCCTTGGCCAGGTGGAACACTCCCAAGGGGGTGAAGCCGACCCTGAAGAGAGCGTATTTCAGCCTGGTCGTTGGCCGCTTTTTCAGTTGCAGCCATCCCATCTCTCGCAGCCAGTTGTTGACCAGAAAGAAGCTATGGACGGGTCCGAAACCGTGGTCTGACATCACGATGACCAGATCGTCGGGCCCGGCCTTCTCTGCCAGGCGACCGACCGCCTGGTCCAGTTGGCGATGAAAGTCAACCACCAGGCCCCGGTATCTATCGGCCTTCTGAGCGTCATGGGAGGGGTGAGTCTTGTCCAGGAGGCTCCAGGTCTCGTGTTGGAGCATGTCGTTGCTCCAGAAGAGCAAAAAGAAGAAGTCCCATTCCTTGTTGTCCAGCAGGTATAGCGCTCCCTTTAGCCTTTGTTCGACGTCGGCCACCATGTCGGCGATGAATCTATCTGTGAACTTGGTGGAGCGGTATCTTTCGTCCGGGAGCAGAGGAAAGCCGCCCATGGCCTGCTCTAGCTCGTCACGGAGGGATGAGGGATAGGTGTAGTCATCGCTGGCACTGGGGGTGAGGAAGTCGCTGATCATGTAGCCGTTCACTTCTTCGGGTGGATAGGTGACCGGCATGCCCACTATCCCCACCTTGCGTCCTGCTTCGCTGAGGAGGTTCCAGATGGCCTGGGAGGCGCGCTGCTGAGGGCTGACGATGGAGATCTGGTAGGAATCGGGTCGCGGATGGACGAAGTCCACCAGTCCGTGTTTGCCCGGGTTCTTCCCTGTGGCGAAGGATACCCAGGCCGAGGAACTGATGGGGGGAAGGGTGGAGGTGAGCACACCCGAGGCGCCGCTGTTCATGAGCCGCCGGAGGGTGGGCATGGTGCCGTCCTCGATCCAGGGGCG
>CAYGQI010000184.1:0-3751 GCA_964351925.1 uncultured Anaerolineales bacterium
AACTTCCGAACCCTGCTCGAGGTGGCTGCGGAGCGGGGGTTCCGTTGCACCGTGGACTTCGAGACGCGTTCGCCTTTCTTCCACAGCCAGACGGACATCGTGGAGGCTCTGCGGTACCTTATCAACAACCACTCGGCGCATTCGGCGTTTCTTCGCTACGAGGGCAAGCCTGTCATCTTCTTCTGGGCGGTGGGCCAAGTCTTCACAGGTCAGGGGCAAGCTGCTGTTGATGCCTGGGCCTCCATCCGGGAGCAGGTGGACCCCCAACATAACACCCTGTGGATCGCCGATGGCGCCGATATCGAGTTCCAGCGTGTGTTCGACGGACACCACTTGTATAACATCACCTGGAATCCTCCGGCCAACGTACACAACACACTGAGCACCTGGGGGAGTAGAGTGCGGAGTTACGGCTCTGAGCATGGAGCTCGGAGGCTGTGGGTGGCTACGGTCATGCCGGGTTACAACGACCTCTTCATCCAGGGACGATCCGGTCGTTTCGCTCACGATCGAAGGAACGGTGCCTACTATCGAGAGACGTGGCAGGCGGCGATGGACAGCGAACCGGACCTGATTGTGATCACCAGTTTCAACGAGTGGCTGGAGGGCACGCAGATCGAACCCAGTGTCAGTTATGGCAACCTCTACCTTGATCTGACGTCGGAACTGTCCGGCGTCTTCAAGGGGGGTGGCTAACAAGCGCGGTCCATAGGCTTCGCCTCGATGGCGCTGTGAGCTGGCTCTTGTATCTCCATCGTGGAGCTAGCCTCACGCCGCCTGCTCGACGCGCGAAGCAACCTTTCCAGGACGAGCCCAGACCGGACTGGTCTGCGGCGCAACACACTTCTGCGTCTCGGTTTCTTACTTGACAACGCAATACAAGTGTGATACCCTACAACTCACGACGCCTCAGCGAACACCGGGACTCTGGGGGGTGCGCGATGGCTGGCGAGAAAGTACTCATCGTTGAAGATAGCTACGATATCCTCTCTTTCCTGGCGGACGACGTGCTGCCCTATCACGGCTATCGAGTCGCCAGTGCCACCACGGGGCAGGAAGGCCTGCGCAAGCTCGCCTCTGAAGGTTCAGATGTCCTGTTGCTTGACCTCGAATTGCCCGACATGTCCGGTCTGGACATCCTCAGAAGGGTGCAGCAGGATGAGAACGACATCCCCGTCATACTGATGACTGCCTATGGCTCCGAGAGTGTCGCCGTGGAGGCGTTCCGCCTTGGGGTCAGGGACTACATCATCAAGCCCTTCAAGACAGAACAGGTCATCGAGGTCCTTGAGCGGACGCTGGCAGAGACCAGGCTGCGCAAAGAGAAGGCCGAGTTGACCAGCAGCCTGCAGCGAAGGGTCGAGGAACTGACGATTCTGTCGGCCGTGGGCAAGTCTGTAGTCTCCCTCATGGACATAGAGGAGCTACTGAGCCGCATCGTGGAAGCTGGAGTCTACGTCACCAAGGCCGAGGAGGGTTTCCTGCTGCTTGTAGACCGCGTGAGCAACGACCTCTACCTGAGGGCGGGCAAGAACCTGGGTAGTGTACAAACTCAAGGGTTCAGACTCAAGGTCGAGGATAGCGTGGCAGGGCAGGTGGTTCGGTCGGGTAAGTCGGTGAGGCGTGGTGGCAAGGGTACGGGCCGCGATTTCAAGGTGAAGACCGGCTACCTGGTGAAATCGTTGCTGCATGTCCCTCTCCTGTTGAGAGGGGAAGTCATAGGCGTGCTATCGGTGGACAACCAGGAGTCCGATGCGGAGTTCACCGAGGAGCACGAGTACTTGCTGTCTACACTGGCCGACTACGCAGCTATCAGTATCGAGAACGCCACTCTCTACGAAGAGCTACGGAAGAAGATGCACGACCTGGAGCGTTCTCAGCAGGAACTGATCGAATCGTCGAAGCTGGCCGCCGTGGGTACTCTGGCTGCGGGAGTTGCTCACGAGTTCAACAACCTGCTGGCTGCCATCTCGGGACACACCGAACTGGGCTTAGTCTCGGATGACGTGGATGAGATCAAACGATCTCTCAACGTGGTGATTCAGACCGTGGACAGGGCGAAGAAGATCACCTCCAACCTGCTCACGTTCGCCAGGAGACGGGAGCCGAGGATGGAGCTGGCGGATGTCATAGGGGCTGTGGAAGCCCCGCTAGAACTGGTGGAGCGGGACCTGGAGAAGTCGAACATCGTGGTGGAGCGGAGATACTCTGAGGTTCCGCCCATCGTTTGCGATTCGGGGCAGATATCTCAAATCTGCCTGAACCTGTTGACCAATGCGCGGGATGCGATGCTGCCGGATGGCGGGACCGTGACGGTGGAGATCAGAAAGGATGGGAGTGACGTCCTCATTGCCTTCACCGACACTGGAACCGGCATCCCCGATGACATCCTGGACAAGCTCTTCCAGCCGTTCGTGACGACCAAAGGACCACTGGGAGGCGGGGAGATGGCCGGGTCCGGTCTGGGGCTCTCTGTCTCGTACGGCATCGTCAAGAATCATGGAGGCACCATTGAGGTGGAAACCGAACTGGGCAAGGGTAGCACGTTCACCGTTCGGTTGCCCACCGAGGGCGCCGGCCCCTCCTGATAGTTGGTGAGTCTGGCACGCAGGCTGTTGGTCCCTCTCTTCGTTCTCCTCGTCGCCCTGATATCGTGGCTGTTCCCTGCAACCCAAGCTCCGGCCGGACCTGTCACCGCAAGCGACACTGCACGCGTCGGAGAGGGGTGGGTTGAGGGGCGACAGGGCTTTCGAGTTCTCCATTTGAGCGGTAGCCCGTATGAGATGGGATATCAGCAGGGAGTCCTGCTTGGCGACGCGATCAGGGCCAGGATAGGCAATGGCCTGCTGGGCGGGATTGTCCAGGAAGGCCAAGTCTCGCATTTCCTGCTGCTTCG
This sequence comes from uncultured Anaerolineales bacterium, assembly GCA_964351925.1. GTDB lineage: Bacteria > Chloroflexota > Anaerolineae > UBA7937 > B3-Chlor > JAUVXJ01. The sequence goes on from CAYGQI010000184.1 coordinate 2,897, forward strand.
CCACGCTCGCCAGACGGATAGCAGGATCCGGCCCGAGCACAGGGCGGAGATGGCTGGAGTCGCCGACGGCGCCGGCGTGTCGTATTCTGACGTGCTGGTTCTGAACACCTACGATGACCTGGTCGCTCGGCCGTGGCCAGAGGAGAGTACTCAGGACCTGCTTCTCTCCCTGTCTCCGGCCTTCACCCCCCATCTTGGGCCTCTTGGCGCACCCGGCAGCCCTGGCCAAGACGCGCGCGGTGGAACGTCGGGACCCGTTCCCAGCTCAAGAGCACTAGGGGCATTCGCGGTCTTTGGTTTGGCCACCAGGGACGGCAGCCTGCTTCAAGTCGTTGAGTTCGGCTCTCCAACGCCCCATCCCGAGGAGCTAGTGATGAGAGTGTATCAGCCGGAGGAGGGAGATAGTTTCGTCTGTGTGGGGCCGCCAGGGGCTGTAGGTTGCGAGGTGGGGCTGAACGAGGAGCAGATCTCTGTCACGGCCCTCTTCTCGCCTTCGGGAGACAGCTCTCTGGATGAAGTCCCCTTGCCCTTCATTCTGCGTGACGTACTCCAATATGCAGGGGACATACCGGGAGCGCTGACGATCCTGGCCAGTGGGGAGCGCACGACTGGGCATAACGTCATTCTGGGCGACGGTAAGGGGCCGGACGCTCAGGTGGTGGAGTTCTCCCAGCACCTGTACGCCGTCTTCGAAGCTCAGAATGACTTCGTGGTGCGCACCAACCACTTCCTGGATGAGAGCCTGGCCGAGACGCAGCGCTCGCTATCCTGGTGGCAGGAAGACGAGAGCTGGGAGCACCTGGAGGAGCTCTTGAAGGGACTCGAGTCCGACTACGGGCGGCTCGATTCTGCCGG
>CAYGQI010000185.1:0-1964 GCA_964351925.1 uncultured Anaerolineales bacterium
CACTTCGCTTCATGCGGCTGGGAATACTGGCTGAAAACAAGCATATAGCGGTGGTCCATGAACCGCCATCCGCTGGTCAGAGTGCCGGACAACAACAGCTTGCGATAGTCCTGTCCGATACGGCTGTAGTCCGCCAGGCCAGGCCGGTCCGCCTGGATCAGTTGGATCTCGATTCCCGTGATACAAAGGAGTGGGTCCTGCGGTTCTGCGCGGTCTCTGATCTCCCGGCGGAACTGTGCGAAGTCACTGTTGCCAATCGCTGCAGCAGATGCTTTGTCCACCCACCAGGGATTGAGCACCACCAGATCGTAGTGACCACGCTTGCCACGCGAACTGTCCTCCAGTACCTCGAATCTGAGATCGCCCATTTGGCATTTGAAGGGCGTCGGATACTCCTGGTGGACCAGAGACAGAGGTCCGTCAGGGGTGTCCATAGCGAATGAGGAGTGCCCCTCCAAGAGGGCTGATAGCCTAGAAACCAACTCTGCCTCGCTCCGGAAGGCGCTAGCATCCTCCCTGAAAAGGACACAGAGCTGGCTGATCTGCTGCTTGGCGGCGCTCTGTATCGTTTGCCATGTTTCCTTACTGTCAGCGGTCACGTACACCTCCGCAACGGTGACGGTATCGCTAGGGCCTTCCTGGTCAACTTCGTCCGCCTTCTTCCGTGCGTTGGACGAAAGCATAGGCACTGCGTTACGGATTGTGTAGCACCGCAGATCCTGAAGTCAACGGCGCGTCTGACAAGCATGGGCTCTCTGGTCCCCTCAGTCAGGGCGAACGAAGCGCCCGCTCCCCTTTTCCGCCAGGATCTGGCCGTCTCCATATACAACACGACCCGCAGAGACGGTGGTCACCACCTCTCCCTGGAGAGGCATCCCCTCGTAGAGCTTGTCCACGTCTCTCGCCTTGCTGAACATCTTGTCTCTGCTCATGACGGTCTGGGGTCGCGGATCATAGATGCAGACATCCGCGTCCAGCCCTGGTTCAATCGTACCCTTGCGGCTTTCGAGGCCGAACAGTCTCGCTGGCTCTGCGCTGATGAGCCGGACCACCTGTTCCACCGAGAGGCGGCCCTCAAGGGCGGCGGTCATCATCATGGGCAGGAGAGTTTGCACTCCTGGACCGCCCGACGGGATCAGCCATGGCTGATCGCGGTGGCGCTCCTTCTCTTCGACCAGGTAAGTAGCGTGGTCGCTGGTGACGACGCTGATGATGCCGTCCGCCAGCCCTTGCCAGAGGGATCGCTGGTCATCGCCGGTGCGGATAGGCGGATTGTACTTCGCGTACGGGCCGAGGCGGAGGTAGTCCTCTTCGGTGAAGAACAGATAGTGAGGGCAGGTCTCTGCGGACACATCCACCCCGTCCCTCTGGAAGCGGCGGATCACCTGGATGGCGAGCGTTGAGCTCACGTGCGCCACGTGCACGGGCACGTCAAGGTCTTCTGCCAAGGCCAGCAGCCGCGCCACGCCCATGGCCTCCACCACCGGCGGGCGAGAGTCCATGTGAGCCTGCGGGTCGGTCCTGCCCTCCGCCTTGATGCGGGCCAGGCCTGCCTCCAGCATAGAGTCGCTTTCGCAGTGCACCACCAGGCGTCTTCCTGTTTCCTTCACCAGAGCCAGTGTTTGGTACAGCTCCTCGTCTTCGGTGAGACAGATGCCAATGAACTCGTCTTCGCGGCCCAAGACAGGCCGGTGCATGAAGATCTTGAAGGCGATGGCACCCTCCTCCACCATGCCCAGGACGTCTGCGCGATTGAGGGTTCCCGGAGCGCCGAAGAGGGCGACATCGATGATGGCCTGCTCTTCGACGAGTCGCCGGCGGTTGCGGAAGGTCTCGGGTGTGGCGCAGCCCGGCTTGGAGATAGGCATCTCCAGGACGGTGGTCACACCTCCCGCCGCCGCGGCCCGTGTTTCGGTGTAGAAGTCGCCGCGCTCGGGGTACGCTGGGGTGCGGCTGTGGAAGTG
>CAYGQI010000185.1:2064-3740 GCA_964351925.1 uncultured Anaerolineales bacterium
CCATGGCCAGCAAGTCCATGGCCTGAGCCAGGTACTGGCCGTGGAAGTTCCCGCCGCTCAGAACGTCATACCCCTTGTCTGTCTCGAAGATGAGAGGGTTGTCGGTGGAGGAATTGATCTCCGTGGCCAGAATGCTTTCTACATACTTCAGCGCATCACGGACTGGGCCATGTACCTGCGGTGCACAGCGGAGGGAATAGGCGTCCTGCACCCGCGCAGAGATGGTCTGCGCTGGCGTCCGCCCCTCGTCGGGGAGGGCCACCTGCCGTGCCGACTCAGTGCAGCGTTGACTACCGTCCGTCAGGCGACGCACTATCTCGGCTGTCTTGGATTGACCGGGATGGGGCCGCGCTTCCTGTACGCGTGGATCGAAGGCAGCCAACTCCCCGCGCATGGCCTCAAGACTCAGGGCCAGGGCGATTTCGGCGTGAGCCAGTGCCAGCTCCGCCTGATGCTTGGCCAGTATGGCGATAGCCAGCGACACAGTGCTGCCGTTGATCAAGGCCAGCCCTTCCTTGGCGCCCAGTTTGAACTGGATGGGGTCGATACCGGCGGCACCAATGGCCTCACTGGCCGGCATGCGTCGTCCGTCGAAGAACGCCTCTGCTTGAGGGTGTCCCACCAGCGTTCCGGCTATATGAGCTAGTGGAGCCAGGTCGCCGCTGGCCCCGACTGAGCCCAGTTCGGGGATCAAGGGGTGCACACCCCGATTGACCAGCGCCAGCAGACGGTCAACGAGCTCGGGGCGCACCCCGGAGCAGCCCCGGGCGAAGGTGTTGGCCCTGAGGATGAGGATGGCCCTGACCACGTCTTCTGGGAGTGGCTTCCCCACACCGACACTGTGGGAGTTGATCAGCATCTCCTGGAAGCGATCTATCTGCTCCAGGGCGATGGCCGAATCTTTCAACTTGCCCACGCCCGTATTGAAGCCGTAGATGGGTCGAGCATCAGCCTTCAGCCAGTGATCTTCCACGTACTGGCGCGCCTTCGCCAGGCGCGCGCGCGACTCGGCCGACAGAAGCACCAACGGCCAATGGTCCTTGGGTGCAGTGGCCGCCGAGACCACCTCAGACGCCATGAGGCTCCGCCCGTCTAGTTCAAGGTTCATGCGCTTCTCCCATTCGGAGGCAGTCAGTATGTGTCCAGCTCCCGTTGTACGCGTTCCAGCACCTCGTGCGGTGGGCGCGCCAGTTGGAATCGCCCCCCTGGGTCTCCATCACCCGGCAGCGTCGTGGCCACGATGCCCACCTTGGTCACAGTGAGGTTCTCCTCCAGCGGCTCACACCGATCCGCTCTGGCTCCGGGGTAAACTACGATGTCCCGCTCGGCCCTCATCCTCGTGGCCAGCGCCCATTCCACCTGGGTCCAGTCTTCAGGGTCGATGTCGTCATCGACGATAATGACGAGCTTCAGCAAGTTCACCTGGCCCATGGCCAGCGTGATGGCTCGCCGTGCTTCGCCAGGTTGAGGTCTGTGCATCGTGATGATGGCGTGCAGCCGTCCCATTCCACCATCAGTGATCAAGACCCTTTGAACGTTGGGCATGACGCGCCGTAGCGCTCGACAAGTGGTAGCTCCGATGGCGATTCCCCCCAAGAGGCAGTGTTCAGGCGCATATCCGGGCAGGATGGCCTGGTAGATGGCATCCCGACGATGGGAGACGGCCCGGACACGCA
>CAYGQI010000186.1:0-3738 GCA_964351925.1 uncultured Anaerolineales bacterium
CTGGAGATGAGCGCGGGCCAAATGCTGGAGGATGTGGAACTGGTGGCCAAGGGTGGGGTTCCCGTCGAGTTCAAGGGGTGGCTGGGAGGAAGAGTCCCCACGCCCGCTGAGGTAATCGAGAAGATCAGAGAAATGGCCGACAAGTACGTCAGGTGAGCCCAAGCATCTTACACGAACATGAAAGGGGAACCCCATGCCTGAGGGAAAAGTCGTCTTTGCCAGACCCGAGGCACTGGAAGCAACATCGACTCACTACTGTCCAGGCTGCACGCATGGCATCATCCACCGGCTGATAGCGGAAGTGATAGATGAACTGGGCATCCGCGAGAAGACTGTGGGCATCGCGCCGGTGGGATGCGCAGTGCTGGCTTACCACTACTTCAACCTGGACATGGCGGAGGCCGCCCACGGTAGAGCACCGGCGGTGGCCACAGGGATCAAGAGGGTTATGCCAGAAACTGTGGTTTTCACCTACCAGGGGGATGGCGACCTGGCGGCCATTGGCACAGCCGAGATCGTTCATGCCGCCAACCGGGGAGAGAACATCACCGTCATCTTCGTCAACAATGCGGTCTTTGGCATGACTGGTGGGCAGATGGCCCCTACCACACTCCCTGGACAGGTGACCACCTCCACGCCGACGGGACGGGACGTCAAGGTGGCCGGCTACCCGCTGAAAGTCGCCGAACTCCTGGCCCAGACAACCGGCGCGGCCTATATCGTGCGGCGAACCGTCACTCAACCCAAGTACATCCGCAGCTGCAAGAAAGCCATCAAGATCGCCTTCCAGACCCAGCTGGCGGGGCTCGGCTTCTCCCTCGTAGAGATACTGTCCACCTGTTCCACCAACTGGGGAATGAGCCCCATCGAGGCTTTGAAATGGCTAGAGGAGAACATGATCCCCTACTATCCTCTGGGTGACTACAAGGTGATTGACGAGGTCAAGGCCCTGGAGTAGAGATGGCAGCAACCGTTCTCGACGACGAGGGCGCATCCCAGTGAATTAGTGAAGGAGCGTATCCATGTTGCAGCAGATCATAATCTCGGGCTTCGGAGGGCAAGGGGCCCTCTTTGCAGGGCAACTGTTGACCTACGCCGGTCTCGAAGAAGGCCGCCATGTAGCCTGGCTACCTTCCTACGGCCCTGAGATGCGGGGAGGCACTGCCCGCTGCACGGTCACTGTTTCCGACGAGCCGATAGGTTCCCCGATTACGGACGAGCCTAGCGCGGTCATCACCCTTAACCCTCCCTCCCTGGAGATGTTTGAGCCCAAGGTACTACCGGGCGGCCTTCTTATCGTCAATAGTTCCATCGCCAAAGAGGAGGTCAAGAGGAAGGACATCGTATCCCTCAGAATCCCAGCCACCGATCTGGCCAGAGACGAGTTCCAGAACGAGCGTATGGCCAACATGATCCTGCTGGGAGCACTGGTGAGACTCACGGGTGTGGTTGCACTGGATTCGGTGATGGCGGCCCTCAAGAAGCACCTTCCGGAGAGACGACACCACTTGCTGGAGTCAAACCGCATCGCCCTCCAGAAGGGCTGGGGCATCGCGGACGAGGCAGCAAAGGAATAGCCCATGCGCCTCGGCAATGCCGAACTGCACATCGTCAGCGACGGACTCTGGCGGCAGGATGCCGGGGCCCACTTCGGCATCGTGCCGCGCGTCCTTTGGGAGCCCATCATCGCCCTCGATGACAGGCACCGCGTCCCCATGTCGGTGAACTGCCTGCTCATCCGGTCGGCTGGGAAGAGTATCCTGGTAGACACGGGACTGGGTAGCAAGCTCTCGCAGAAGGAACGCGACAGGTTTGGCTATCAACCTTCACCTGGACTGATGGACAGCCTGCGCCAGCTAGGAGTGGACACCGATGACGTGGACATCGTGATCAACACTCACCTCCACGCCGACCACTGCGGCGGCAACACGGTCCTCGACAGCCATGGTAAGCCCAGGCCCACCTTTCCCCAGGCCGAATACTGGATCCAGCGACTGGAGTGGGCAGACGCGCGATACCCCAACGAACGTACCATCAAGACCTATCTGCCCGAGAACCTGCTGCCTCTGGAGGAACAGGGTCAGTTGCGCCTGCTCCACGGGGACACGCCTGTCACACCCGACGTGAAGTGCGTGGTGACACGAGGACACACCAGAGCCCACCAGTCCGTCATCATCCGCTCCGGGGATCAGGCAGCCATCTATCTGGGCGACCTGGCCCCGTGGAAGGAGAATATCGAGAAGCTGGCGTGGACCCCCGCAGGCGACGTGGCGCCGATGGAGACCATCGAGACCAAGCGTGCCATCCGCCAATGGGTTCTCGAGGAGAACGCCTTGCTGATCTTCGAGCACGATCCACGGCTATCCGCGGGACGTCTGCGCCAGACAGGAGAGAGTTTCGTGGTGCAGGCCGTTGACCTGTAGAATGATTGTCGTCTGACCCCCCTAGTTAAAGGAAGAAGACCATGCGTGTCGCTCCAGACAGAATCACCGTTAGTTGTCCCGCTTGCTCCGCTCCCACCAACACCGAAGTGTGGCGGGTGGTAGATGCTGGCCAGCAACCCGACCTCAAGCGCCGCCTGTTGCGGGGGCAGCTCAACGTCATCACCTGTCCCAGTTGCTCCAACCTCACGGCCGTGGCAACGCCCCTTGCCTACCACGACCCCGCCAAAGAGCTGTTGCTCATCCTCCTTCCAACCCGGCTCGGCCTCTCCGCGGAGGAGCAGGAGAAGACCATCGGCGAGTTCACCAACCTGGTGATGAACTCGCTTCCCGCCGAACAGCGCAAGGGGTATCTCTTTCAGCCCAAGACCTTCTTCTCCATGGAGAGCCTCCGTTCGGAGATCCTGCGCGCCGACGGCATCACGGACGAGATGATGCAGGAGCAGATGCGGAGGGGTCAGTTAGTGCGGGACTTGCTGGGGCAGATGGAGGACGAAGAGACCTTCAAGGAGCTCCTGGAAGAGAGACGGAACTTGCTGGACTACGAGTTCTTCCTCTTTCTCACCGCCACCATCGACCAGGCGAGGGAGGAAGGCGATGAGCCTGTGGCCCAGCAGCTCACTGCGCTGCGTGAAAAGCTCCAGCAATCCCTCACGCCAGAGCAGGTTTCTCCTTCTGCGGGCCTGGAGGGGGCCATTACCCGGGAGGATCTCATAGAGAGGCTCTTTTCCCGCAAGGACAGCGATGATTTCAAGACGCTCATAGCCATTGCCCGCCCGGTACTCGACTACCAGTTCTTCCAGACACTGACCGGCCAAATTGAAGCCGCCGAGGGCCGGGGGGAGCACGAGAGGGCCGGCGAACTGACCGGACTGCGCACTCGGATCCTGGACTTGGTGGACGAGCTGGACAAGGAGGCCAGAGAGGCCCTGGACCGAGCCTCGGCCCTTCTACGGCAGATCGTGGACAGCGACGACATGGAGGCGGCCGCCGAGGAGAAACTGGAGCAGATAGACGCCGCCTTCCTCACTGCCCTGGAGGCCAACATCATCGCCGCAGATCGGTCCGGCCAGGCGGAGATACTGGAGAGGCTGAACAAGCTCAAGGAGCACGTGGTATCTCTGCTGGAGGCTCGCCTACCGCCAGAGATGCGCCTCATCAACCAACTGGTCTCGGCGCCGGAACTGGGAGAACGACGTAGACTCCTTGCAGAGCAAGCCGACATTGTCAGCGAGAACTTCCTCAAGCTGTTGAACCTGATCATCGACGACCTGCGCTCGCAGGACCAGGAAGAGGC
>CAYGQI010000187.1:0-3723 GCA_964351925.1 uncultured Anaerolineales bacterium
CTGGATCTGGAAACCACGGGCCTGGACGCCGACCAGGACTCCATTATCGAGGTCGGCGCCGTCAAGTTCCGCGACGACAAGGTCCTGGAAGCCTGGTCCACCCTGGTCAGGCCAGAACGCCCCATCCCCTATAGGATCACCAGGCTGACTGGCATCCGCCAGGACGAAGCCGACCAGGCCCCCTCCGTCTCCGGCGTCGTGGGGCGCCTCTCCAAGTTCATTGGGGAGTATCCCCTCGTGGGCCACACCATCGGCTTCGACCTCGAGTTCCTGCGCCGGCGCGGCCTGCTTCTACCCAATCAGCCCGTGGATACCTTCGAACTGGCCGGCATCCTGGTTCCGCACGCGTCGCGCTACAGTCTCTCCAGGCTCGCCGAGGAACTGGGCATCTCTTCCCAAGGAGCGCATCGCGCCCTGGAGGACGCCGAGACCACGCGAAAGCTCTTCCTGGCCCTCATGGAACGGGCCGAGCGCCTGGATATCGACACCATCGAGGAGATCAACAGGCTGGCCAAGAGAAGCGATTGGCCCCTCCGCCAATTGTTCCTGGATCTCGCGCGCCAGAGGGTGCGCCACGCTTTCACCGGTTCTATCAGGGAGCAACTGGCGGCCAAAGGTGCTCTGGGAGACCAGGCATCCGGACCCATCTTCACCCCGAGCCAGGAGAAGGCAGTTCTCGAATCCTCTCTGGAACCGCAAACCCTCGACATCGCCTCGCTCACCGCCATGTTCGAGGAGGGCGGTCTGATAGCGCAGCAGTTCACTGGCTACGAATACCGCCCCCAGCAGGTGGAGATGCTACAGCGGGTGAGCGAAGCCTTCAATGAGGCTCAGCATCTGCTCGTGGAGGCCGGGACGGGCACAGGCAAGTCCCTGGCCTATCTGCTCCCTGCTGCCTGCTACGCCGCGACCAACGGGCGCCACGTGGTCATCTCCACCAACACCATCAATCTTCAGGATCAGTTGTTTCTCAAGGATATCCCTGATCTTCAACGTATCCTTCCCTTGGAAATCCAGGTGGCGCTGCTGAAGGGTCGGGGCAACTACCTCTGCCTGCGGCGCCTCACCGGCCTGCGGCGCAAGCCGGACCTCACCGTGGACGAAATACGAGTCCTGGCCAAGATCCTGGTGTGGCTGCCCGGCACCACCACCGGCGACCGGGCCGAACTCAACGTCATGGGTGACGAGAACCTCATCTGGGCCAGACTCTCCGCCGAGGACGAGTCCTGCAACCCGGAGCTCTGTTCCCACATCGGCAGCTGTTTCTTCTACCGAGCCCGACGTCAAGCGGAGGGGGCCCATTTGATCGTCGTCAACCACTCCCTCCTGCTCTCGGACATGCTTACCGAGAACCGTATTCTGCCTCGGCACCAGCACCTGATCATCGACGAGGCCCATCACCTGGAGGACGCGGCCACCAACCAGCTCAGCTTCGAGGTGGATCAGGGACGCATGCTCCAGCTCTTGAGCACCCTCGTGCAGAGCAGGGACGGCAGGGAGTACGGACTGCTTCCGCAATTGCCCGGCCACCTGCGTGGCAGTGGTATGCCGTCCAATGTACAGAGAGAACTCCATGGCTACCTGGCAGACGCCGTTGATGACGTTCACCGCGCGCGACGCAAGGTGTACAGCTTCTTCACGTCCTTGTCCATCTTCCTCGACGAATACGTGCGAACTGGCAGCCAGTATGACCAACGGATCCGCCTGACCAGTGGCCTGAGGGTGCAGCCAGCTTGGTCAGACATAGAGATGGCCTGGGAGGAACTATCCACCGCGCTGAGAGCGGTGACAGACCGGCTGGAGTATCTATACAAGAGCCTGTCTGGGCTGGAGGATGCAGGCATCGAAGAATACGAAGACCTGGTGCAGGAGCTATGGGGCAGGTTGGCCCAGGTCCGGCAACTGGCCCAGGAGACCGAGGCCATAGTCGCCCAGCCTGTAGATGAAGGCATCTACTGGGCTTCCGTCGGCGCAGAGGACCAGAACGTCTCCCTCCACGCTGCACCACTGCATATAGGCGGCGAGTTGGAGAACCGCCTGTACGCGGACAAGGAGTGCTTGATCCTTACCTCTGCCACGCTGGCTACTGGCCACGACTTCGACTATCTCAGGGACAGACTCGGCCTGTGGGCAGCAGACGAATTAGTCATCGGCTCTCCTTTCGACTTCGAGAGCTCCACGCTCCTCTACATACCCACCGACATCCCCGAACCAGGACAGTCGTACTATCAAAGGTCTGTGGAGCAGGCTCTCACCGAGTTGGGTCGAGCGACCAGGGGCCGGACCATCGTTCTCTTCACCTCGTACAGCCAGCTCAGGGCTGCCTATCGCGCCATAAGCGATCCGCTGGGGGAAGAGGGGATAGCGGTGCTGGGCCAGGGCATGGACGGCTCTCGCCACAATCTGCTCAGCAACCTCCGGACCAATCCGGAGACCATCATCCTGGGTACACGCAGCTACTGGGAGGGGATAGATGTCGTGGGAGAGGCTCTGAGCTGCCTGGTTATCGCCCGCCTGCCTTTTCCGGTCCCCGATGACCCTATCTTCGCTGCGCGGAGTGAGGCCCTCGACGACCCCTTCAACCAGTATGCTGTGCCGCAGGCGGTGCTACGCTTTCGGCAGGGCTTCGGCCGACTCATCAGGAGCAAGACCGACCGTGGGGTGGTGGTCATCCTGGACAAACGTGTGCTGACCAAGTTCTACGGGCCGGCCTTCCTGGAGGCGATCCCTAAGTGCACTGTCCGCAAGGGCTCCATCGCCGATCTGCCACCATTAGCTGCCAGGTGGATCGCAGGGGAACCAATCCATGAAGACAGCCTGGCCCTCTCCCCTGACCCCGCGACCACCCTGGAGTAGCAGGGTGTTCGCCGTGGCGTAGGTGACCAAGCCCATGCCAGGACAGAGTGAGTTGCAGAACGAGTTCTCGTGGTCCAAGTCCCGAGACGGGGTCTTCAACGCCTGCCTGCGCGCGTACTACTACCACTACTACGGCTCCTGGAACGGCTGGCGCCACGACGCGCCTCTGGACGTCCGGGAGTTGTACGTCATGAAGAACCTACAGAACGTCTCCACGTGGCGAGGGAGCGTAGTCCACGACGTCGCGAAGGACGTGGTGGAGAGCCTCCGTGAGGGCCGACCGCTTCCTGTAGAGCAGGCACTCCTGTCGGCCAGGGAGCGCATGCGGCGCGACTTCGACGACTCCCGCACCGGCCGCTACCGGAGCCGACCGAATCGCATCTGCGGCCTGGCGGAGCACTACTACGGCAAAGCGGTAGAGGGCGATACTTTACGGGAGACGATGGTCGCCGCGGAGGGCTGCATCAAGAGACTGTACAGCACGGGCAGCTATCAGACTATGCTTCAACTGGGGCCCATCGCCATCATGGAAATGGAGAAGTTGCAGAGCACCACCCTGTCGGGCTGCAAGGTGTGGGTAAGCCCCGACGTCATACTGCGCGGCGCAGACGGCAGATTGATGATCGTCGACTGGAAGACCAGCGCCTCGGCCTTTACCGAAGAGACCAGGCTCCAGCTCGCTATCTACGGCATCTACGCCGCCCAGGCCTACCACGCGGGTACAGACCAGTTGGCAGGAGTCGAGGAGAACCTCCGCCTCGGCGAAGAGCATGTCTTCCCACTGAAGGAGTGGGTGCTGGAGGAGGCCCGCAAGTACGCGGAGGGCAGTATCCGCAAGATGCAGGAACTCCTCCACGACCGAGAACG
>CAYGQI010000188.1:0-2149 GCA_964351925.1 uncultured Anaerolineales bacterium
CTTATCCTGCTGGCGGTGATTGTGCTCGGCGGCGTGTGGCTCATGAGCGTCCAGGTAGGGCGAACGTTGGGGATTGTGGCCACCAAGATCGCCGGTGCGGAGATGGAGCCCACGCCACCGGCTACTCCCACTGCTACTCCCCCCAGCACGTCATGGGAGGACTGGTATGAGGTGCGAGGGGGAGGCTGGAGTGCTGATGAGGAGAGGTACTGTGTGTACCAGCATGGCGAGCACAGGAGCTTCTTCGGTGCGGAGAACTGGACCGACTATGTGGTGCGGCTCACGGCCAATCTGTATCAGGGCGATGGCTTCGGTGTCTTCTTCAGGGCAACTCTGGTGGACAGCGTCAACGGATACCTGTTCGAATACGCGCCTGGGGGGAGATGCTTTGGAAAGCAGGGTTGTTTCTTCTTCAAGAAGGTTGCTGAAGGTCGCGAGCAGTATCCCTTCGCCCAGAGTGCCGCGCCTGCCGGCTACCAGTGGCACAATGCTGTCAGAGAGGTGGAGGTGCGGGCAGAGGACGACACTTACACGGCCTTCATCGACGGTGAGGAGGTCTTGAAGGCAACGGACAGTGAGTACACACACGGGGAGGCAGGGCTGCGCACCTGGGGCGGCTCGGAGGTCTGCTTCTGCGGTTTCACCGTCGCCTTCCTTGAGGAACCGGGTCGTGATCGTGATGAAGTGCACGAGGAGGCATCAGGGGCCAGCTCGCTGCGTGATTATCGACTGATGAGCGACTGATACGACGTGAGACGACCCCGCGCTCGTGGGAAGACTTGACCCCTTGAAGGAGAAGGGTTGGTGTTGAAATGGACACCGAAAAGTATAGGGAGCTGTATCTCACCGAAGCCCACAAACATCTGATGGCCCTTGAGAGAGCGGCTGTGGCCCTTCGGAGCACGCCCGTAGACGCCGAGTCATTGGAGGGCGGGTCTCGAGCGTCCCACACGCTCAAGGGCATGTCCGCCATGATGGGCTACGAGCAATTGACCCGTCTTGCCGGGGAGGTGGAGACTCTGTTTGGTGGCCTCGAGCACGGTATCTCTGCCGGCAATTGCGAAATCGCCGGCATATTGACCGAGTGCTTGGCCGCACTTCGCGAACTGTTGGGGCACGTCGTGGACGGCGAGACGCAAGATTTGGACTTGACTCCTCTTCTGCGGCGGATGAAAGCCTTAGTGTAGAGGGATCGTCTTGCCATCCTTGTTGATATCAGCCATTCGTTGATAAGAGGGAGGGACATGGCGAGAATACTCCTTATCGAGGACGAGCCGAATATCCAGCGTCTGATTTGCTACGCTTTGCAGACCAAGGGACACGACGTCAGCGTGGTGCAAGATGGGAGCGACGGCCTCCAGGTGGCGCGGGCCAAGACTCCGGGCCTGATTCTGTTGGACATGGTCATGCCCGAGATGAGTGGTATGGAAGTTCTGATGGCTCTGAAGGGTGACTCGTCGCTGAAGAGCATCCCGGTGTTGATTGTGACTGCCAGTGCGCAGAAGGAAGAGGCTGAGAGGGCCATAGAATTGGGGGCAGCCGCCTACCTCATCAAGCCCTTCCACATTCAGGATCTGCATGAGGCGGTGATGGAACTTCTGGGCGACGTACATGACACGCCTTGACGGAGCGGACAGCATGGCAAGAATACTTGTGGTGGATGATTCTCCTTTCATGGTCAGGCTCGTCACCTATATACTGGAGGAAGCGGGCTACGAAACGGTGAGTGCCGAAAACGGCAAGGCAGCCCTCGGTCTAATGGCCGCGGATCTTCCCGACCTGGTGTTCTTGGACACCATGATGCCGGAAATGGACGGCCTGGAAACGCTGCGCGCCATCAAGGCGGACCCCCAGACCAGAGATGTGCCCGTCCTGATGTTGACTGCGAAGGCTCAAGCCGAGGACTACCGGGTGGCAGAGGAGGCGGGTGCCAACGGCTATTTGACCAAGCCGTTCAATCAAGCAGATGTGTTGGACAGTGTGGCTCGATTCTTGGGTCGAGCGCCTGGCAATCGGCACTAGCGATATGGGGGACAATGACCCGGCCAGGAGACAGCTGGTCAGGCTGAAGCGGTTCACTGTGGGCGCCACCGTCCTTCTTGTGGCGCTTTTCGAGGCGTTCTATCTGACGGTGATGAAGGTGCCGGTG
>CAYGQI010000188.1:2249-3656 GCA_964351925.1 uncultured Anaerolineales bacterium
CGGCCACAGGATGGCGGTGATGATGATGGACCTGGATCGTTTCAAAGAGGTCAACGATAGGCTGGGGCACACGGTGGGGGATTGCCTGCTGCAAGGGGTTGGTGAACGGCTGACGGTCACTCTCCGCGAGAGCGACACGGTTTGTCGCCTGGGTGGCGATGAATTCCTGCTGCTGCTCCCTGAGTTAGGGGGCCAGGAGGACGGAGGCATGGCGGCCAGTCGGCTGCTGGCAGCGATCAGGGAGCCTTTCCTTCTGGACGGTTTGCAGCTGTGCATCACCACGAGTCTTGGGATTGCGCTCTGTCCTGATGATGGAACGGATCGGGACACCCTCCTCAGGAACGCTGATGTCGCCATGCACCACGTCAAAGGAGACGGCCGAGACGGCTTTGCGCGGTATGGTCAGATGCAGCGGCAGAGGGCCGGCTCCTGATGGGGGCGGTCATACCCGGGAGGTTTGGACAATGATGGACGGGAGCGGGACGGCTGGGGACATCATGAGAGAAGTGCTGCAATTACGCCAACGGGTCTCTGAGTTGGAGACGCTGGCTGTGGAGCTGCGGGCGGAGGGAGATAGTACTCAGAGGTACCTGGACGTGGCGGGAGTGATGTTCGTCGTCATCGGCGCGGACGAGAGGGTGGTCCTGGTCAACCAGAAGGGATGTGAGGTCCTGGGCTGCGAAGAGCAGGATGTTGTTGGTCGGAACTGGTTCGAGAGTTTTCTCCCGAAGAGGGTTAGGGAGGACACCAGGAAGGTCTTCGCCTCGCTCATGGCGGGCGACCTCGAAGCGGCCGAGCGGCACGAGAATCCGGTCGTGACCAGGGATGGAGAGGAGCGCATCATCGCCTGGCACAATACCGTGCTCGCGGATCAAACGGGTGGCATTGTCGGCGCCATCGCGTCAGGACAGGACATCACAGAGCGCAGGCAGGCGGAACAGGCGCTGTCGGAGAGCGACACGAGATATCGCAATCTCTTCCAGCACTCCAGGGACGCCATTTGCATGACCACGCGCGATGGTAGGTTCGTCGACGCCAACCAGTCTCTATTGGATCTGTTCGGGTGTTCCAAGGAAGCGATCATGGGGCTGACGATCGCAGATCTCTGCGCTGACCCTCTTGAACCGAGGAGATTCCAGGAGGAGATAGAGCAGAAGGGGTCCGTGATCGACCGTGAAGTGAAGATGCGCAGGCTGGATGGAGGGATCATCGACTGCCTGGAAACGGCTATTGTGCGGCGGACAAGCGACGGAGCTATTGCTGGTTACGAAGGAATCATCCGCGATGTCACTGACCGGAGGCGCGCGGAGGCAGAACTCAGGCACTCCGAGGAGCGCTTCAAGGTCCTGTTCGAGTACGCGCCGGACGCGTATTACCTCAGCGATCTTCAGGGCACGTTCTTGGACG
>CAYGQI010000189.1:0-3589 GCA_964351925.1 uncultured Anaerolineales bacterium
AGCTGTCGCTGATCGATGTCGCAGAGCGTCACCCGAGATACGTCAGGGTCCGACAGGGCGTTGAAGGCCGCTGCCGGGCCCATCAGCCCGCTACCCAAGATCAGGATTCTCATTCACGTACCTCTCTCCATGTCCAATCGGGGTTCGATGTAAAAGAGTCACGCCGACTCCCACCTCCTCGCAGCCACCCTCCCTCCGCGGGTTCATTGCCCCCAGACATTGGGAAGAGGGGATCGCCGTGCTT
This sequence comes from uncultured Anaerolineales bacterium, assembly GCA_964351925.1. Lineage (GTDB taxonomy): Bacteria > Chloroflexota > Anaerolineae > UBA7937 > B3-Chlor > JAUVXJ01. The sequence goes on from CAYGQI010000189.1 coordinate 245, forward strand.
TGCTCCAAGGTCGACTAGGGAGACGGTGGGCCATAGCGCTTGAAGGTAGTTGCGCCCTCCGCTACAATCATTGTACCAATGTTCGCGGACGCTCTGCCAGGGAGGTGCGATGAGCGACAAAAAAGGGGCCGGCAATTCTCAACAGGGGAAGAAACCAGTGGTGCGGGGCGTCCGCCGACGGCGCACCGAGCCGGCCGGTCCCGAAGGCCGAGAGCGAGCCGAGGCTCCCCGCCGCCGTGACCGGGAGGACGAGGGCCAGGCTGCGTCTCCGCCCTCGCGAACGGAATGGACGGAGGCAGCGCGCCCCGGTCTTCCGTCTGGCCTGCCGCTGCCCTCCCTCAAGGGGCTGCCGATTTGGCTGCTGATCGGCCTATTGGCCGTGGTTTGCTGCTGCGCGCTTGCCGCCATGCTTCTTCTAGGAGGAGGCGGCGTCGATGTGGGCTCCCTCTTCCCCAGCGAGCCCCTCGAAGCGCCCTCGCCCGCAGCGACGGCGAGGCCGTTCGTCGCCCCTACCCGTTCGGCCGAGGGCCAGAACTGGCTGGTGATGCTCTACCAGGACGCTGACGACAGGATCCTGGAAAAGGACCTCTACGTCGACCTGAATGAGGCGGAGCTCGTCGGCTCCAGCAGCCGAGTGCAGATAGTGGCCCAGCTAGACCGCTTCTCCGGCGCGTTCGACGGCGATGGCAACTGGACCAGCACCAAGCGTTTCTACGTCACGCAGGACGACGACCTGAACCAAGTAGGGTCACAACTTGTGGCCGATCTGGGTGAGCTGAACATGTCGGACGGCAACACGCTGGTCGACTTTGTGACCTGGGCAATGGAGACCTTCCCGGCGGACAAGCAGGTGCTGATCCTCTCCGACCACGGCATGGGTTGGCCAGGGGGCTGGAGCGATGCGGCGCCCGGAGGTCCGCGCGATCGCAGCACGCCGCTGTCTTCCGCGCTCGGCGATCAGTTGTACCTGATGGAGCTGGACGAGGCTTTACAGGCGATCCGGGACCGGACCGGCCTGGACAAGTTCGAGATGGTGGGCCTGGATGCGTGCCTGATGGGCCACCTGGAGGTAATGACCGCGCTGGCACCACATGCCCGCTACTCGGTGCTCTCGCAGGAAACGGAGCCAGCGCTCGGGTGGGCCTACGCGAGCTTTCTCGAGGCACTCCAGCGGGACCCTGACATGACCGGCGCGGAGTTGGGGCAGTTCATCGTGGGGAGCTATATCGAGGAGGACCAACGGATCCTGGACGACGAGGCGCGGGCCGACCTGCTACGGGACAGCTCGCCCATGGGCGGGTTGCTTTCCTTGGCTGGCCCGGCCAGCGCCGACCAGTTGGTTAGCCAGATCGGGCAAACCAGCACCCTGGCTGCGGTGGACCTGTCGGCGGTGCCGTCGCTGGTGGACAGCATCAATGAGCTGTCCTTTGCCCTTCAGCAGGCGAACCAGAGCGAGGTGGCCCGGGCGCGGGCCTACGCCCCGTCCTTCACCAGCGTCTTTGGCCAGGAGGTGCCACCCTCCTACATCGACCTGGGCAACTTCGTCCAGTTGCTGAAACAGACGGGCGCGGGTGGGGCGGTCGGCGAGGAGGCCGATGCCGTGCTGGCTGCGTTGCAGCAGGCGGTTATCGCCGAAAAGCATGGCTCGGCCAAAAAGGGCGCCACCGGTGTGTCGATCTATTTCCCCAACTCGCAGCTCTTCGAGTCCCCCGTCGCCGGACCTCAGTCCTACACAGGCCTTGCCAGCAGGTTTGCCAGCGAGTCGCTGTGGGATGACTTTCTGGCCTACCACTACACCGGGCAGACTTTCGAGGCCGCGCCCCGAGAGCCCACGGTTCCCGGGCCAGGCACCACGGTGAGTGGGCCGGGGTCAGGAACCTTCGAGCTGTCGCCCATCGACCTCTCCAGCACGGTCGCGGCTCCCGGCCGTCCGGTGCTGATGAGCATGGACATCCGGGGCGAGAACGTGGGCTATGTACTGTTCTTCACCGGTTTCTATGACCAGCAGTCCAACTCGATCTTCGTCGCCGACACGGACTACATAGAGAGTTCAACCACGCAAGAGATCGACGGGGTCTACTATCCGGTCTGGCCTGAGCCCGAGTTCACCCTGGAGTTCGAGTGGGAACCACTGATGTTCGCCATCAGCGACGGCACGGACTCAGTGACGGCGGCCCTCACGCCTCAGGATTATGGCGCCACCCCCGAGGAGGCCACGTACAGGGTCGACGGTATCTACACCTACACCAGCGGTGAATCCCGGTACGCCCGCCTTTACTTCCGCGATGGCTGGTTGCGCCAAGTGTTCGGCTTTACGGGCGAGAATGGGACCGGGTCCCCACGCGAGATCTACCCCCAGCGAGAAGACAGGTTCACCGTGCTGGAGAAGTGGCTGGACCTGGACGCGCAGGGCAAGGTAGTGCAGAAGGCTCGCCAGCAAGGGGGCACGTTGACCTTCGGCGATTCCATGTTCAGTTGGCAGGAACTGGATGCCGCCCCAGGACAATACATCGTTGGCTTCATCGTCGAGGATCTGGACGGCAACAACTACGAGGTGTACGCGACGCTGGAGGTGGAATAGGCGGCCACTAGTCCCCAAAAGGCGGTTCTCAGACCGCAAGCAGACTCCGACTAGAAAACAGCGGTGGACCTGTTCGACTGGGGACTTGGCGACCTGACTCGGTAACCTGTCAACCCTGGTGACAGTGGTGCGGACGACACCTGTCTGTCAGACTGGGCCAGTCTGCCTTCCAGGCTCAGTACTCTAGCGTCACGCCGACGCCCGCCTCCTTGAGCTCCACAACCCTCGACAGGGCGATCTTGGACTTCAAGTCCGTACAGTGGCATGCATGCACCGAAGCGGGCGCTGAGATTCCATTTGCACCATGTTTCTTTGCAGTCGCTCTGTAGATGCACTGAGTAGGTGAAAACCATCTACGTTGTCAACCACCCTGTCGTCATCACACATGGCGGGAAAGATAACCGACTCAACAGGCGAGCAGCAAAGAGGGCCCTCTCTCTTGGGCGGTCGCACTCGCGGAGAAGCCAATCAAGAGACTAGGCCGACCAAGCGCGGAGGAGCGGCTTTGTCTCACACTCTCCACTCCCCACCTTCGATCACCAGCCGGTCATCGAGTAAGAGGTCCGGTTGCGGGATCACGAAGTCCTCGTGGAGGTCAGCGACAACGGTACCTCCCATATGGGAGCTATCCCCGATCGCCAGGTGCACCGTACCCTTGATCTTCTCCGCCTCTAGCACGTTGTCCGGCTGCTTGGCGTTGGGGTTGGTTCCGATGCCCAGCTCGGCCAGGTTGCGCCGCGACCGATGTATCTCGTCGTCCCTCC
>CAYGQI010000190.1:0-3566 GCA_964351925.1 uncultured Anaerolineales bacterium
TCCGGCTTCTCCAACCACCTCCGGCAATGACGAGCTGTCGGAGGTGATCACAGGAGTGCCACATGCCATGGCCTCCAGCGGCGGCAAGCCAAAGCCTTCATACAGGGAGGGGAACACTAGCAGGTCGGCCAGGCAATAAAGGGCCGGCAGGTGCTCCTCCGCGACGTATCCCAGAAAGAGAACGTCCTCCTTCAGCGACAGTTCCTCCACGCGGCGGAATACCCCATCGTAGAGCCAGCCCTGTCCTCCTGCAATCACCAGCCTGTGCTCCAAGCCCCCCCGCCGCCGCAGCGCAGCGTAGGCATCCAGCAGTGAGGCCAGGTTCTTGCGAGGCTCCAGGGTCCCCACGTTGAGTATGAAGGGGCGATCCAGGCCGTAAAGTTCCCTGACCACCGCTAGGTGGTGCTGATCCTCAATGACTCTGAAGGCCTGCCCCACTCCAGGATACACGACCTCCACTCTGTCGCGATCAACCCCCAGCAGCTTGATGACGTCCTGCCTGGTACTCTCCGAATCGCCCAGTACCAGGTCAGCCTCCCTGACGCTGCGGGGAACAGATGCGCTGAGATACGCGCGGAGACTTGGTTCCGCCCCCTCAGGATAGCGCAGGAAGGATAGGTCGTGAACCGTCACCACCTTCTTCCCCAGCCGCAACGGGGGCAGCAGGTAATCTGGCGAGTGAAACACATCCACAGTTCCAATGAGGAGATCGGCAGGAAACGGCACGCGCAGCCGATGCCAGACGACCGTCCAGAACCTGTTCCGTAGCGGGAGCTCTTTGATGCTGAAGTTGTCTGTGATCCCCAGATCAGCCAGCCCACCACCCGACTCTCTGGGCTCGCCGTCACTGCCGGCAACCATGAGCACAAACGAATGCTTGCTGCCAAGCTCGGCCAGGGCGCCGATGATGCCACGAGTGTAGCGTCCGATGCCGGCGCGTTGATGTACAGCAGCGGTGCAGTCTATGCCGATGCGCACCGTCAGCCACCTCAGCTGTCCAAGTCCTCAGCACCGGCCTTAGTCGATGCCCCGATAGGTCCAGACTCGGTTGACCCCGAAATTCCAGAAGAGGACCACGAGTATGGCTATAGCTTTGGAGATGTTGTAGCCCACGGTACCCCAGGCGTGGAGGTAAAGGCTGTCCAGCCCCAGGAAGATCACCTGGTTGATCACATACCCACCGAGGCTCACCAGGGCGAACTGGACAAGCTGAGGCACCAGGCCCCTCTCACGCGATTCGGGAAAAGTCCACAGTCTGTTCCATATGAAGTTGCTCACCACGGCAGCAGTGAAGGAGCACGTATTGGCCCAGAACTTGCTGAAGTCAAAGAAGAGGATCAACACGTTCAGGACGGTGAAGTCAACAACAGTCCCGATGACTCCCACAGTGGCGAATTTACCGAACCTGGTGAGTCCCCTGCGATTGGCAACGAGTATTCCATACAGGCGTCGCCAGCGTGGGCGCGAGTAGAGTTGCACCGCGACTCTGGATACAGCTGAGCTGTTGGCGATCGAATCAAGTAGCTTGGACAACGCGCTCCCCTCGTTCACGAACGAATACCGCCAGCAGGCCCAGAAGCATCGCCAGATGCATGTTCATCCCATGGACATACAGGTTGTCGAACAGACTGTGGACCGTGAAAGCGCCGAGAACTCCCAGCACCCCCAGGGCCACACCCTGGGCGGGGCCGGTCAACGACCGCGTTGCCGACCACCCCTGCCAGAAGCAGGCGGCGATCAGCAGAACATAGACGGCCAGTCCCGCGATCCCAGTCTCTGCTGCCACGTGGAGATAGTAGTTGTGAGCATGACCCAGTGGGTCTTTCCAGCCGGGCAGGGCGTAGGAGGGATACGTGGGAACGTAGTTCCCAACGCCCACTCCCAGAAGCGGATGATCTTCGAGCATCCCCCAGGCGGCCTCCCAATGGGCCAACCGTTCCACCACCGCGAAGTTCTCGTCGGTCACGTGCACCCCTCGGACGTCAATCACCTGCACGTACGGAAGAAAGTCCGAGAACCGGTCCGCGATAGCTGTGGGCAACAAGCTGTCCCCGGCCAGGGCTATCAGCATGACCACGAGCAGCATCGCCGCTACCGTCAGCAGCCAGGGCCAGCGGCGACGCAGCGATACCAAGACGCCTACTCCTGTCCCCACGCCGGCCAGTGGGCCCAGGAGCGACGCCACTACCAGGCCCGGGCCCCAGGTTCCCAGCCAGGCAAACCCCAGAGCGCCAACACCTAACCCGCTGAGAACTCCTGCCCTGAGAGCGCTGAAGGCCCTGAACCAGAACCCCACGATAGCCACAACGGCGGCTCCCGCCACAAAGCCCAGCCACGCGCCCCTCGACCAACTCATCACCAGCGCAAGACCCATCAGACCGACGCTCAGAGCTGCCAGAAGCCAGGTCGCCACGTCCCACAGACCACGCCAAGCCCAGCGGCCCAGGAACAGACTCAGGGCCAGCGGGAGAATAAGCGCCAGGTATCCTCCGTAAGGGTTTGGCTGGTCGAACGTGCCATAGGCGCGCATGAAGCGATCGAAGAGGACGAAGCCTTCTGGTCCCACACGGCCGAAGAACTGGTAGATCCCCAGCAAGGCCTCCAGACCGCCGGCGAGCAGGATCAGGATCACGACTATCCTAGCCTCTAGGGGGCCCACCAGATTCACCACCAGCAGGTACACCGCCAGCAACTCCAACCACACCAGCAGTCCCTTGAGGCTCCACTGAAGGGAAAGGGCGCCGATCATGGAAAACGATGCCACGAAGAGGAAAGCCAGCAACGGCACCAGGAGGGGAGCCTGTATCGTCCTGACGTCTCTGTGCGCCAGCATGTGAGCGAGCCAGGCAGCGACCGTCACGGCTGCCATCGCTTCGGCGCCGCCTACACTGATAACACCAACACTGATCTCTTTGAGGGATCCAAAGGGGATGGCAAGAACCAAGAGGTACAGGCCGAGGACCGGACGGAGCAGAATGAGCACGACTACCCCGACGGCCACCATGAGGGATGCTGCCCAGCTCACTGGCAGTAGAACGAGGGCCAGCCCTGCGATAACGACCAGCACCGCCACCAAGGCTGGATACAATACGTGCTCAGAGACCAGGCCCAGTCGTCTGCATGCTCCGCTAACGGAAACTGACGCGTTCACGACCAGATGATAAGCGGGGTAACGGCCACTGTCAATCCCCCTGCGGGCGTTGCCGGGCTCGCCGCACCGTCGACATCGCGAACAGGGCCAGGGCAGCACCCGCGACATCGAATCCCACATCCAGGGGCCGAGGGTTTCTCCCGGGCACCAAGCGCTGATGCAGTTCGTCGGAGACCGCATATAGCGCCGTCAGGGCAAAGGCACAGAGCAAATGACTTCTGGGGATCGAAGACGAAGCACTTCCCAGCGCCCACAGGGACAATGCTGCCAGTATGCCATACTCGGCCGCGTGACTCAGCTTCTTGACAACCACATCGATCATCGCATCAGGGTGGTGAGGCAGGTCGGGCTGGGCGGATAGATAGAAGATCACAGCCATCCAAGCGAGAACAGGCAGCCAGCGGACCGCCCTCCG
>CAYGQI010000191.1:0-1701 GCA_964351925.1 uncultured Anaerolineales bacterium
TCGAGCAGGCCAATGCTGAACTCAGCGCCCTGGGATGCACGCTCAGCAACGACTTGTTGCACACAGTGCGAAGGAGCGGCCATGAGTAAGAGGATCAAGGTGGGGGCGGCCCAGATATCTCCCCACTTCTTCGACAAGGACAAGACGCTGGAGAAGACCTGTCGCTATATCGAGGAGGCAGGGGAGCTTGGACTGGATCTCCTGGTCTTCCCCGAGACCTACTTCTGTGGCTATCCCTATTGGCGGGGGTCTGTGTCCGTAAGGCGCTCCACGGAGCTGATGGCTCGGATGATCCACTCAGCTATCCGTATTGACGGGCCAGAAGTCGAACGCATGTCCAAGGCAGCGCGCAAGTCAGACGTACACTGTGTCATTGGCTGCAACGAATTATCAGAGCGGCCGGGAAGTCTCACCATCTACAACTCTCTGATCGTGATCAGCCGCCAGGGCGAGGTACTGGGCCGTCACCGCAAGTTGATGCCCACTCACTCGGAGAGGCTCTACTGGGGTATGGGAGATGGGAGCGACATTCGGGTGTTTGAGCTCGACATCGGCAGGATGGGAGCAGCCATTTGTTACGAGCACCACATGACCTTGCTCCGAGCAGCGCTGGCCATCAAGGGGGAGGAGATTCATTGCGCTCTGTGGCCTGGCTGGTGGCGCGTGGAAGGACACCTGGGAGGGAAGGTCGGAGAGGCCGGGGCTGAGAACTGTGACTTGGAGTCGGCCGTGAAGCAGCACGCTATCGAGAACGGAGTTTTCGTGGTCAGTTCAAGCTGGTACCTTGACCCTGGCGACATTCCCGCGGACTTGCGCGATGAAATGAAGTACAACCTGGCCGTGGGGGGAAGCTGTGTGGTGAGTCCCGCTGGGCTCTTCATCGCCGGTCCAGTATTCGAGGAAGAGACCATCGTGTGGGCCGAGATAGACATGGAGGAGCGGGAGGTGGCTAAGGCCTACCTTGACGGGATTGGCCACTACTCGAGACCGGACCTGCTTGCGCTGCGGATTCGGGACAAGGGCTACGAGCCCGTAGAACGTTTGGATCTTGAAGGGCCTGCGACAGAACCTTCGCAGGCGCATCTCATGTTGCAGATGCTGCAAGAACACGAGGTCACGGCGGATGAACTGAAGCGCTGGCTTGAGGAGCGCGGAAGTGTCTAGTCGGTTATCCGTGGAGTTGCTGTGCGCGCGATCAGTCAGCTAGGGGAAACAGATGCCGCTGCTCCAACCAGGGCAGGAGAGCGGCCACGATCAGGCACAGGGAGCCAGCGAAGATCAGACTCCCTCCGACTTCCTCAAGAAGGGCAGAGCGGCCTCCCTGCCAGACCAAAGAGATGATCGCGGAGCCCGCCAGGAGATAGATCACTCCCACCACGATGAAGGTGAGCCTCCACGGCACTCCGATCGAGTGAGCCGCGCCGGCCAGCAACAAGGCCAGGAATAGCAGGCCCAGATTGAGACCCACTATGAGGAAGGTCCACGCACGGAACATCAATCACGTCCGAACGCTCGATTCTGGAGTTCCATTCTACCATTCACAGGGCAATTGCACAAGACGGGATCTAGGATCAGGCCACTAGCTGCGTCAGTTAGATACCTGGCCATGGACCCTACTTCGGACATGGCGGCAGTCTGATCTCGCCCTGTCATACTGAGCGAAGCGCAGAATCTGTCCTGCGATTCTTGGGCGCACCGCGC
>CAYGQI010000191.1:1801-3551 GCA_964351925.1 uncultured Anaerolineales bacterium
ATCAGGCTCGCTGGCCGGAGCGAGGTTCGACTGATAGCTTTCCTGATGTTTGGAGTCGCCATCCTATCCGCGGTGATGAACAACCTGGCCGCAGTGGCCGTGCTACTGCCCGCGGTAGTGGGCATCTCCAGACGGACGGGGATATCTCCGTCGCGGTTGCTGTTGCCCCTGGCATACGGTGCCACGTTGGGCGGCACTCTCACTTTGATCGGCACCCCTCCAAACCTCATAGCGAGTGGTGTGCTGGCCCAGCACGGCCTGCCCCCGTTCGGTTTCTTCGAGATCAGCCTAGTCGGAGTGCCCCTGGTTCTGGCGGGAGTCTTGTTCATGCTGACAGTTGGGCGGCTGCTGCTGCCGGATCGTCCCCCCTTGGAGAAGCTCCGGCGAACAAGACTGCCTGAGGAACTGATCGAGATCTATCACCTGCCGGAGTACATCCATGCCCTAGAGGTGCCAGAGCACTCTCCCCTAGTAGGCCGGACTCTACAGGAGAGTGGCATGCGGCGGGACTTTGGACTGACAGTCCTGGGCGTGGTGCGACAGTCAAAGAAGATACTCGATCCGGAGCCCTTTGAGACCATCGCGGCCAAAGACCGACTTCTCGTGCAAGGAGGGCCGAGGCGATTGGAGCGAGCAGCTCGCGCGTGGGAACTCCGATCCTCGCCGGCGAATCCAGAGGAGTCGGAGCTGTTGCTGGCTGGCGATATCGGGCTGGTCGAGGTGACCCTGGCTCCGCGCTCGGCGTTCGCGGGGCGTTCCCTGCGTGAGGCAGACTTCCGCGAGAAGTTCGGGGTCACGGTCCTGGCACTGTGGCGCGGAGGCGAGCCGGTGGAACGGGATATCGCGGGAGAGCCACTGCGCATGGGTGACGTCCTACTGGTACAGGGCGCTTGGGCGCGCATCGGACTTCTCAGGAGAGAGCCCGGCCTCATAGTGCTCTTCGGTGAGGACACGGTGCCGCTGAGGACGCGGAAGGCGCCCTGGGCGATTGCCATCTTCGTCCTGATGATCGCCATGGTCGTGTCCGGGGTGGCGCCCATCTCGGTTGCGGCCCTCACCGCCGCTGTGCTGATGGTGCTGACCGGCTGTCTAAGGATCGAGGAGGCGCATCGGGCCGTCGAATGGAACGTCGTATTCGTCGTAGCGGGAACTCTGCCCCTGGGGGTGGCCATGGAGAAGAGCGGCGCGACGCAGTGGATAGCGGACACGGCTCTAGCGCCAGTGGCGGGCCTGGGGTTGCTGCCTCTGCTGATCGTGATCATCGCCGTGACGGCGATGATGACTCTCGCCATGTCCAACTACGCCACAGCAGCACTCCTTGCGCCGATCGCCTTCAGTGTTGGTGCCAGTCAGGGGGTTGACCCCCGGACCCTCGTCCTGGCGGTGGCGGTGGCCTCGTCTGTGGGTTTCGCGACTCCCATTGCCCACCAATCGAACCTCCTGGTCATGGGTCCCGGCGACTACCGCTCGAAGGACTACATGCGGGTAGGTCTCCCGCTGACTCTGGTGGCCCTGGTGGTGGCAGTGGCCGTGCTATGGCTGCTGGCATAACCCCAGTGATTGGGGAAAGCGCGGGGGCTTCGGTGAGCGTCTATGCTGAGGGATATGTGGTTCTTGGGTGGAAGAGCGGCGCGGGCGGCACCCTACAAACTGATGTTCCCCGACAGGGGCGGACAGTGTCCCGCAAGGCGTGCGATTTCAATCCACTCGGTTTCGCCTAGCGCTCCAGAAGCTCCAGGATGATACCGTC
>CAYGQI010000192.1:0-3545 GCA_964351925.1 uncultured Anaerolineales bacterium
TGATTCTGGATTTCATGGCCCTAGCGTTGAGCAGAGAGGGATACCAGGTAACAACCACTGCGCGCCACGAAGAGGCCCTGGAGTTATTCTCCGGAGGCACTTTTGACTTGGCCATAGCAGACCTGGGGCTGCACAACGGGAACGGCCGCCGTCTGGTGCGGGAGATCAAGGAGATCAGCCCTGAAACGGCCATCGTATCCATGGCCGCCTATCCGGCTGGGGAGATCCAGGGTTTCGCCGAGGAGCATACGGAGGCGTTTCTGGCCAAGCCGTTTGATATGAGTGAGTTGTTGGCGGCCGTACGCAGTGCTTTGGGACGAGGGTCTGTGAAAGAGTCCGGGCCGGAACGGGCGTTCGCATCACGCCAGGGCCTACCTGTGGCTGCCGTCAGCGGGTAGCTTGCCCTTCAGCAAGGCCGTGGTTGGCGTTCGAGGCCTCGGAGAGGCAGGTGGGGAATGGAACGCCGCCCCGCCTTGTGTGAGTAGGATCCTGAGTCCTCTTTCGCAGCCAGCCGGTAGGGGAACGACGGGGACGCGGAGGTCTCCTAGGAGCCCAGCTGTTGGTTGGCCAGCGCGAATCCCCTCTTAAGAGCCTTGATGCTGGTCTCCGCGCGTTTCTTCGGTCCTTCTGAGAGGACTTCCTTCAAGGTCTCCATTGATATCAACTCCGACGAGGCCCCCAGGGCGCCAAGCATGACCATGTTGGCTGCCTTCGCGTTTCCTACGGTGGTGGCAGCCTCCATGGCTGGGATGGCATATTGGCGGACCGCAGGACTGTCGCTCTTGGTAGGAGTCACCGAAAGAGGATCATAAAGGACCACTGCGCGGCTGCTCACAGTCGCCAGGAAGCGATCGTAGGCCTGCTGGCAGAAGGCCACGAAGATGTCTGGTTCCAGCACTCCTGGGTAGATGATCTCCTCGTCCGAGACCACCACCTCGGTCCGTATCAGCGTACCTCTTGCTTCGGCTCCGTAAGACGGCAGTACTGAGACCTGTTGCCCGGCCAGGGCGCATGCGCGCGCAAGGATGTCTCCTGCCAGTTGCACGCCCTGTCCTCCCAGCCCCGCCAAGAGCACTTCAACTTTGTGCATACCACTCTCCGGTCGGTATTCTACCCTCTGACTCCTCGGGATCGAACTTCTCCCGATCCACCACGATGCCCTTCTGCGACTCCAACATGCTCCAGATCAGGCTGGGTCCTTCATATCCTCTCCTGGCCCTGTTGGCGCTGCCATACTGGGTCGGACAGAGGGATAGCACTTCCATGAAGGCGAACTGGTCGAAACGCAGTGCATTGATGATGCCCTTCTCCAGGTTGCGAGGACGCGACACCGGGAACCGCGCGGTGTAGGGCGCGCCTGCGCCCCGGACCAAAGCCACCAGGTCGAAAGCCCTCTCGGGGTTTCCCTGGCGCGTCGTGGCTGTGATATCTCCCTGCGGCGTGGTAGCCGAGACCTGTCCGCCAGTCATGCCGTACAACAGGTTGTTGAGACAGAAGACCTTGAGGGGGACATTACGGCGCGCGGCATGGATGAGGTGGTTGCCACCGATGGTTGCTATGTCCCCGTCACCGCCAATGACGATTACATCGAGCTCGGGCCTCGTCATCTTGACTCCGGTGGCGAAGGCCACTGCACGTCCGTGGGTGACGTGAAGGGTATCAGCTCGGAAGTGAGGACTGGGCACCCAAGCGCCGCAACCGATCCCGGACACGAACACTGTATTCCGGAAGTCGAGCCCCACCTCGTCCACCGCGCGAAGGAACGCGTTCATGAAAATGCCGTGACCACAGCCGGCGCAGAAGGGCGTTGGCTGTCTTGTGTATTTCTCTCTTAGCGGTCTGCCCATTTCTCCATCACCGATCCAGAATACTCATCTCTCCAAGGAACTCGAGGAGCAGAATCCAATGCTACGCGTGCCACGTCAGCCTACCTTGCGTGTTCACTGTCCATTCTTTCCCAGCAAGAAGTCGCGCACCCGGCGTGGGTCCATGATCTCGCCGTTGGTCTGGGATACCAGGCTCACCGGTGTGGCGGTGTGCTGGCTCACCACCTGCGACACTTGTCCCAGATTGGTCTCTGGCACGATGAGTTCCTCGCAGAGGCTGCCCCACTGTCTGATCACCTGTCCAGGGAAGGGCCAGATGCTCTTGAGGCGCAGCAGGCCCACTTTCTCTCCGCGCCCGCGCACCTCCTTGACCGCCCACAGGGCACTACGCGCCGTCGAGCCGTATGCCACTACCATACGCCGAGCGCCCTCCTGGTAGTAGAGCTCGTAGTCCGTAATCTCATCCAGGTGGGAGGTGATCTTTTGGGAGAGCCGTCTAAGGAGGCGGTTCTGCACCTCAGGATCTGCTGTCTTGCGAATGCCGTGTCGATCGTGCGTAGACCCGGTGATCAGGAGTTGCTCACCATCACCAAAGGCAGGCATGGGTGGGACCCCATCCTCTTCGTCGGTGCCGAAAGGCGGCGCCCCAGCAACCTTGACTCTGTTGAAGAGCTCGATGGCCGCGTCCACCCGGAAGCTCTCCCGGAGATGTCCCACGATTGCGTCTCCGAGCAGGATGACGGGGACCCGAAAGCGCTCCGAAAGGTTGAAGGCTCTGATGGTCAGGTCGTACATTTCCTGGACGGACCAGGGGCAGAGGGCGATGATCTCCACCCCTCCGTGGGTGCCCCACTTAGCCTGCATCACGTCACCGCTGGCCGGTCGACTGGCCTGACCAGTGCTGGGTCCTGCTCGCTGAATGTCGACCACGACGCAGGGCGTCTCTGTCATGCAGGCGTAACCGATATTCTCCATCATCAGGCTGAACCCGGGGCCCGCCGTGGCCGTCATGCTCTTCACGCCGGCCCACGAGGCGCCTATCACAGCCGCCATGCTCCCTATCTCGTCCTCCATCTGCACGAACACGCCACCAGTCTCAGGAAGACGGGTGGCCATGTGGATCATGATCTCCGAGGCGGGGGTTATGGGGTAGCCTGCATAGAAGCCACACCCTGCGGCAATGGCGCCTTCGGCACAGGCTTCGTCGCCCATCATGTAGTGGGCGCCCGGTACGAGCTTGCTCTCCACAGTGACCCAGCCTCCACTCTGGGTTCCAGCTGATTGCTCCCGAGAGGGGGCCGGGGCCGCCGCGGTCGCCTCTCCCTTTTTCGTGATGGTAATGGCCAGATCCGGGCAAAGCGACTCGCAGATCCCGCAGCCCACGCATTCCTCAGGGCTCTTGACCTGGGAAGGACGCAGTCCTTTGGGAGTGATGGTGTCTCCCTCTGCAAACACGCCCTTGGGACAGGCGTTGACGCAGATGTAGCAGTCGCTGCCTTTGCACAGATCTTGGTCCAGTTCTATGTCGAATTTGCTGTCACTAGACATGTTTTTCCCTTGCGTTACGGCATTCTGGCGACGAGATGATTATACCAAAGAACCCGTGCCTCAGCATGGTAGGCCCTTTGTGGGAGCCTAGAGAGTCGACCTGAAGGTCACGATGTCACCGAGGTTGAGCCCCAGCTCAAGGCCGGTCTTCCGCTCTCTGGCGCCAATGAG
>CAYGQI010000193.1:0-3529 GCA_964351925.1 uncultured Anaerolineales bacterium
TTCTTCCGCTGGCGCACAGCACGCTATGGCACGGAACAATACTGGCACGGCCTGCTCGACCACCATGGCCATCCCGGTCGCCGGTACGATGAAATCAGGCAAATGGGCGCCGAACTCCAAAAGATTGGCGCGGCCATCCAGGGTGCCACGGTCAAAGCAAAGGTAGCGATTCTCCACTCGTATGATAGCCGCTTCGCCTTCCAGATTCAGCCGAACAATTCGTCCTTCCATTATGGCGAACACGTGACCCAGGTTTACCATGCCCTCTTCAACCGCAACATTACTGTGGATGTGGTTTCCCCGCAGGCAGACCTGTCGGATTACATGCTGGTCATCGCTCCGGCATTGCACGTCTTGGATGAGGCGGTTGCTGGGCGACTCGATCAATATGTGCAGGCAGGTGGAACGCTGATTGTGACGCCGCGCACGGGCGTCAAGGATAAGGCAAATGCGGTTGTGAACTTACCTCTTCCAGGTCTGTTGGCGGAGGTGGTGGGCACGACGGTGGCGGATTACGATTCCCTGGCGGCCGGAATTTCCCAATCGGTCAAGTTCGTCATTCCTGAATTGGCGAAATTAGATTCTGTGAAGGCGCACGGCTGGTGTGACATCCTTGCTCCAAAGAATGCGGAGGTCATCGCCCGTTACACAAACGATTATTACGCTCAGCAACCGGCAATTACGCTCAACCGTCACGGAAAGGGTCAGGCCATTTACGTCGGCACATTTGGAAACGAGGCTTTGTATCAGGCTTTATTCGATTGGCTACTGCAAAAATTAAATCTCCGCGGGGTTATGACTTGCCCCTCCGGCGTCGAAGTCACTGAGCGTTGGCAGAGTCACTCTGAGCAACGATTATTATTCGTGCTTAATCATCTGGAGCAGCCGCAGAGAATCAAATTGGATGTGAGCTACACCAATCTACTCGATGGCAATACGCTCAGTGGTGAGGTTGAAATTGATCCGCACGGCGTTTTGATTCTCGCGCCGCGTACCGCGTAAGGAAAAATGCGGTTCCCGCGAGATCTCGTTTCGCAATGACGGATAAAAACTCTACCAAGCGATTTCCGAAAAGAGAAAACTATGTCAAAACAATTCTGGTACGCCTTTAGCCCACTGGTACTCATTACACTGCTGGTCAGCGCTTGCCAACCAACGGTGGCGGTCACTGAGACCCCCACTACGGCACTATTACCGACGGCCTCACCCACTGCCAGCCCCATTCCAACAACGGGACCCACGCCTGAAGTAGTGTGGACTTTTAAGGCTGGAGCTGCTATCTGGGGTACGCCAGCCATCAGTGATGGCACGGTCTACTTTGGAAGTGATGATGCGAATCTGTATGCGGTCGATGCGCAGAACGGCAGCCTCAGGTGGAAGTTCCTTACGCAGGGTATTGTGCGCTCTCGGCCAGCCATCGTTGGCGAGTTGGTTTACTTGGCCAGCGATGATGGTTATCTGTATGGGGCAGAGGTGCAATCCGGGGCGCAAGCCTGGCGCACGGACATCGGCAATTCCTTGCCGCGCGACAAGCGCGAAAAACTCGGTACTTCAACTGACCCCACCGGATGGGACTACCTGCAGTCATCGCCGGTAGTGGTGAATGGACAGATTTACATAGGCAGTCTGGATGGGAATGTGTATGCCCTGGCTGCTGACACGGGTAAGATCAACTGGACGTATAAGACGGGTCAGAAAGTGCGAGCTACGCCAACGCTGGCCGATGGGGTCTTGTATATCGGCAGTTGGGATGAGTCTATGTATGCCCTGAATGCGTTGAGCGGCCAGATGCTCTGGACTACGCCGGTTGGTGGCGAGGTGCAGTCAACCGCTTTGGTGGCCAATGGCCTGGTTTACACTGCCAGCCGCAAGGCCAGCGTGGTGGCGTTGGACGCACAGACAGGTGAAAAGAAATGGGAATATGATTATGGCCGTAACATGTGGGTGGAGTCCTCTCCCCAACTGGTGGGGAATATCATCTACATCGGCAGTTCTGGTAACAAGACAGTGTTGGGGTTGGACGGCCAGACAGGAAAAGTTTTCACCATGTTCTTTTCACAAGCGTTCCATTGGAGCACACCGGCCATTGTGGACGATACACTTTATATCGGCGCAACCAGCTTTAAGCAGGAGGTGAATAAAGGTGGGCTGTTCGCATTGAAGCTTGTGGACGGGAAAATTTCCCATGTCAGCCAAGAGTACTGGTTCTTCCCTGTTCCGGAGCGGGAATCAGCTGAAGGCAATTGGAGCGGCGTGGTTTCTTCGCCCGTCGTGCAGAAAGGTATTATTTACTTTGGCGGGCTGGATGGAAAATTATATGCGATAAGCACAGCGCGGTAGCATGCACAGCATTGCGCCAGGACATCTACTAGCAAGAGATCGTATTGATGACGCTTCACATCGAATCGAGCCATCTCAACCTTGAGCACGTGGCAACGAGGTTGCGCATTCCGAGCGCCGGGCAAGCGCTGTGCACAGACTGGGACCCTGCCATGCAAATCCCTCCGTCACAGGCGTTGCCGTTTCTCGAGTCCGCGTTCATCACGCAGGCCGCGCAGGAAGTTGACCTGACGGACGACATGATCAGGGCACTCGTCGCGTTTGCCGCTCGCGTCGCCGGGGATGAAGACGTTGTCACCTTCTTCTGGTACTGCCGCCACAGAATGTCGCACGATCACACGCTCGTCCTTTCTTGTCCTGGGAAGAGCAGTGGCCGCCACTCGACGACTACCTGGGCCAGGACGCGGGCCTGCTCAACGTTCTCGTGATGCTTTCGATCGTCCCTGAAATGCGAGAGACATATCGCCGCCTGGGTATCCCATCCGACATTGTTCGTGACACGGTCGCGGATCTACGGCTATGGATGGAGACAGACTTGTACTACCACCGCTATCAGCGCTGGGGTATCACGCCCTGGATTGCCCGCTGGCTGTGCAAGCACTGGCAAGGCAAACTCCTTCAACTCAAACGATTGCAATTCAGCACAAGTCAGTTCAAAGGCCCATTACATGCGTATCGCCGACGTGGTGGACGGGAACTTGTCGCGATCGCTGATGCTGGTATCCGCTACGGTGCGGATGGTAATGCCTGGTGCCATTATTGTGGCGATGAATCCAAAGTTTGGACGAGCACGCTGCAAGTGACAGATGATGCCATTATTGGCAATCCGATTCTCCCGAATGGATTTGCGCAGCGTCAAACCCAGCGGCTCTCTCTCGACGAATGGGAACTGGTGCTCGCCCCTGGTGATGATATGTTGACCTTTCATGTTCCAGCAGGCGGGCCGCTGACCTTCGAAGATTGCGGTGAGTCATTCCGCCAGGCATCGGATGTTTTCCCGAAATATTTTCCAGAGTTCAAGTTCCGTGGATTCTCGACCGCCTCATGGCTTTTGGATTCGCGACTGGAAACCCTGCTTGCTCCTGAATCCAACATCGTTCGTCTGCAACGCGAGCTGTACCTCTACCCGGGCATAGCGGCGACTGCTCTTCGTGCTTAACCACAGCGAGCGCGAGCAGGAGGTCACCTT